>JASFGJ010000027.1:0-14241 GCA_050123815.1 Desulfobacteraceae bacterium | reverse complement strand
CGGCCTCGCGGCTGACCAGCTTGGCCATATCCTCGTAATCGATGGCTTCGATCTTTTGAATCTCATGGCTGGTGCGAAAACCGTCAAAAAAGTGCAGAAACGGCACGCTGCTTTCGATGGCCGCCAGATGGGCCACCAGCGCGATGTCTTGCGCCTCTTGCACGGAGTTGGACGCCAACATGGCGAAACCGGTCTGGCGGACCGCCATAACGTCCTGATGATCGCCAAAGATGGAAAGCGCATGCGCGGAAACGGCGCGCGCCGTTACATGCAGGACAGCCGGCAGCAGTTCGCCGCTCATCTTGTACATGTTGGGGATCATCAGCAGCAGCCCCTGGGAGGCGGTAAAGGTGGTGGTCAGGGCACCGGCAGCCAAAGCGCCGTGAACGGATGCCGCCGCACCCGCTTCGCTTTGCAGCTGTCGCACCAGGACCTGTTGCCCGAAAATGTTCTTGCGGCCGCCCGCCGCCCATTCATCGGCGATTTCACCAATCGGGGACGAAGGCGTAATCGGATAAATCGTTGCCGCATCGCTCATGGCATACGCCACGTGCGCCGCCGCAGTGTTTCCATCTACTGTCATCATCGTTTTTGCCATAAGTTCGCTCCTTTGTGATAAATTCGCGCTACATGATCCCATCATGTAGCGTATATGTTCTATAGACTTTAAGATAATGTTATTGGACTGCGTTATCGGTCGTCGCGGTATTACGAATACAGTTTGCTCCCCATAACCTTGCCAAAAACACTATCTTAACGTCTATATATCGAAAGCCGATTGCTGGAAAATGGTATATATGGAAGCCTAAAAGAACGTCACTAAATCATATTCAGTCAGCCTTGACAAGAAAAAAATAACCGTTTCAGGGCAATCAGCGCCATGAGGCCCTATAGAGTAACCATCCGTTCTTCATCGGAATTCACACGAACTGGTTGACGGGTCCAAGGTGTACCGCAGCGCGTTCCGGTAGGATGTTGCAACTGGTTTGATCAAGTCACCTGATCTTCGATTTGATCGAACTTGCAGCTTAGGGACAAGGCCTCTCCATCAAAGGATGTTTTGATTTTGTACGGAAGCTTTTTAAACAGCCCAATCATGGCTTGATTGTGCGGTGCCGTGTAAGCCACCAGGCCTGCGATGCCGTGCTCACGCGCAGCTTCCGCCAGTTTGTTCAAAAAGATTTTGCCAAGTCCCTTTCCCTGGAAATCCTTGGCAACCGTGAAGGCGACCTCCGCCATGTTGCTGTCCAGCAGCAACAGATATTCGGCTACGGCCACCACACGGTCGAAGCCGGCCTCGCCCACGACGCCGATGAGTGTCAGGTCCTTGATATAATCGATTTGGGACTTGCTTTCCACATCGGATGTGCTGAAGCTCGTTTTCTCGTGGAAAAAGCGCTTGAATATGTCGTTCTTGTCCAAATGGTAGTAGTGTTCCTGAATGCGGCGCTCGTCCACCGGTTTGGCGGGTCGGATGGTGATGAGCTGGCCGTCAACCTCGATGGCGTCCTCCAGGTTGACCGGATATACCGCCCGGGCCGCCTCACCCAGATTGCGCTCGCTGCCGATCATTCCGGCCGTTTTAGCGGCATGAAACAACTCATCCCTGAAATCGGGATGCGCCAGGCTGATCAGGGCGATAACGCGCTCCTGGAAACTTTTTCCGAACAGGTTCACGACGCCGTACTCGGTGGCGACGTAGTGAACATCACCCCGCGGCACCACGACGGCATCACCGACCATCTTCGGAATGATATTGCTTTGTTTGCCGTCCGGGGTGGTCGACCGCAGCATGAGGATCGATTTTCCCCCCGGTGATCGTCTGGCACCCTGAACGAAGTCGACAACCCCGCTGACACCCGCATAGTGGGTTTGAGCCGTTGCCTCGGCAGTGACCTGTCCGGTCAAATCGATGGCTTTGGCCACGTTCATCGAGACCATGCGGTTGTGTTGTGAAATGATGTACGGATTGTTGACATAATCCGAGGGATGAAACTCGATGGCCGGGTTGTCATGCAAAAACTCGTACAGGTCTTTGTTGCCCAGGGCTGCGGAGGCCACCAGTTTGCCTTCGTTAAACCCCTTGCGACGATTGTTGATGACACCCAGAGCGTACAGGTTCATGATATCCCGGGTCAGGTACTGGGAATGAAAACCAAGGTCGTTTTTCTGAGACAGGGCCTGTACGGTAGCTTGCGAGGCGGCATCGAGCCCAACCTGCAGTGTCGAGCCGTTGTCGATCAAACGCGATATTTGCCGTCCGATCATGGTCGAAATATCGGATTTGGCCGTCGGATCGATGGTCAGCAAATCCTCTTCGTGCTCCACGATAACGTCAACATCGTTCACATGAATAAAGCTCTGGCCCATGACGCGCGGCATGCGCGAGTTGACCTGGGCGACCACGACGTCCGCCGAATAGGCCGCCGCTTGTGTGACATCCACCGAGATGCCCAGGCTCATCCAACCGAAATCGTCCGGCGGCGACACCTGAATCAGGGCCACATCGATGGGAAGCTTGCGGCTCCTGAAAAGGGTGGGGACCTCCGACATATTCATGGGCGTCACAAACCGCTGATTTTTTAAAAAGGGCTGCGAACCGGCAGAGCCCAGATAGATCTGCCGTATACTGAAACTGGAGTCCTTGGTTTGGTTGACGATATCGGTAAGGGAGGTGGTTTCCCGGCTCATCATGCGCACGACCTCGAGCCCGCTGACCGCCTTGAATTGCTCTGCCAGTGCACGCACCAGTTCCTGAGGCTCGCCGCAGGCGGAACCGATGAACACCCGCTGGCCCGGTCTCACCACCTGAACAGCGCTCTGCGAATCACGTTTTTTCTCTACATATGCATCCGCCCAATACAGCGATTCAGCCATCGACCTTCTCCCGGCCACACGTTAACATACGTTTAAAATTAAAAAAGCCACCGGTCGACCGGTGAGACCGGCCGACTGGTGGCCAACCAGCGAGCCCTGCGGGCAACCATGCAGGATAGGAGGGTATGTAGGGCAACATATTAGGACCCACTGGCAAACGGGATTATCATATTGAATATCATTCAATAGCACAATTTGGACAAGAAAGCTATTCCTGAGTCGGCTCCAAGATGAATCGGCAATCCGCAACAGTCGCCCCCTCACCGTCGGGATGCACAAGCAAGGGATTGATATCCAGCTCTTTGATCTCTGGATTGTCGGTCACCAGGTTGGACAAACAGACCAGCAGCTTTTCCAGGGCAGCCACATCAGCCTTGGGGCTGCCGCGAAATCCGTCGAGCAGAGTGAAACCCTTGACGCCACGAACCATCAAGCGTGCGCTGCTGCGATTGATCGGCGCCAGCCGAAAGGTAACATCCTTAAATACCTCCACCAGTACTCCGCCGGAACCAAACATCAGCAGATGCCCGAATTTGGGATAACGGTTGGCCCCTAAAATAACCTCCTGGCCTTTGGGCGCCATTTTTTGGACCAATACGCCGTCGATCTGAGCCTCGGGCGCATAAGCTTTGGCGCTGTTGATGATATCGGTGAAGGCCTTTTTGACTTGCTCGGCATCCGCCAGATTGATCTTGACGCCGCCGGCATCGGATTTGTGGATGATCTGAGGCGACACGATTTTCATGACCACCGGAAAATCCATCGCTTCAGCGTTCTTAACCGCTTCATCGGCTGTGGTGGCCAAAACCGTCGGCAAGACGTTAAAACCGTAGCATTCCAACAGTTTGGTCCCCTCCAGCTCCCCAAGATAGGTTTTGCCTGCGGCCAGACTGGTGGAAATGATCTCCCGGCCGGAAGATTTGTCCTGTTCGAGATGGTAAGGGGCCAATTCCTGGCGGTTCAGCCACCTTGAATAGCGGTAGACGGCGCCAAACGCTTTTGCGGCATTTTCCGGAAAGCGATAGACCGGCACGCCATTGTCCTGCAGGTAATCGACGCCGGCCGAAACATCGATCAGTCCCATAAAACAGCATAATATGGGCTTGTGGGACCGCCGGGCAATTCTCACGACGGCCTCGGCGGTTCCCATGGCATTGGTCATGGATTGCGGCGTAAGGATAACCAACGCACCGTCCACGCCCTCATCCCGAATGACGGCGGCCAGCGCGTTTTCATAGCGATCCTGGGCGGCGTCCCCAATCACATCCACCGGATTGTTCACATTGGCGGTAACCGGCAGATGGCTTTTGAGTGATTCAATGGTATCTTGCGCAAACTTCGCCAGCTTAAGGCCCGAAACCACCGTCATGTCCGTTGCCACGATACCTGGGCCACCGGCATTGGTTACGATGGCCACGCGATTGCCCAGCGGCACTTTACGCCGCATTTTACCCAACGCATTCTCATTTTTATACGCAAAGGCAATGGCAAAATCGAACAGCTCATCGATGCTGTCCACCCGGATGATACCCGACTGGGCGAAAATCGCATCGTATACGGCTTCCGAACCGGCCAGCGAACCGGTATGCGACGCCGCGGCCTCGGCACCGGCGCTGGTGCGGCCCGACTTGATGACCAGAATCGGCTTGGGCCTGTCACCACCGGTTATCTCTTTGGCGGCCTCAATAAATGCCTGCCCCCGCTGGAGCTCTTCCACGTAAATCAAAATAACCTCGGTATCCGGGTCATCATGAAAATAGCGCAGCAGATCCACTTCATCGACATCGGCCTTGTTGCCGATGGAAATAAACTTGGAAAACCCAAATTTGCGATCAGCGGCAAAATCGAGAACTGCGGTGCACAACGCACCGCTTTGAGACATAAATGAAACGTTGCCGGCTTTTGGCATACGGGCTGAAAAGCTGGCGTTCAAGCTGACATTTTCCAACGGATTGATCACGCCGAGACAGTTGGGGCCTACCAGGCGGACGCCGGCGTCCCGGCATATTTCAACAATCTTGTTCTCGATTTCGAGCCCTTCACCACCGATCTCCTTAAAACCTGCCGATACGATGACAATACCTTTGACGCCTTTATCGATGGCTTCCTGAACAGCCTTCAAAGCCAATACCGGCGGTAAAATGATCATCGCCAGATCAGGACATTCGGGAATGTCCGCGATGGTGGTATAGGCTCGAACACTGGCGACGGCATTGGCTTTCGGGTTGACGGGGTAAAGCGTGCCTTTGTAGCCGGCTTTCAGTATGTTGACAAAAATATCGTGTCCCACCTTTCCGGGGGTAGTGGAAGCGCCGACAACAGCAACAGACCTGGGGGAGAATATAGCATCTAAATCTATCATGGTTCCTCTCAATGACCGTTATAGCAAATTATGAAAAAAGTCATTCCCCTTATCATCAACTAAAATGATGGCGGGAAAGTCTTTGACTGTTATCTTGTAAATTGCTTCCATGCCCAATTCCGGGTACTCGATCAGCTCCATATGGGTGATGCACTCTTTGGCCAGACGGGCGGCCGGGCCGCCGATGGAACCCAGGTAGAAGCCTCCGAATTTTTTACACGCCTCGGTTACCACCGCCGATCGATTGCCCTTGGCCAGCATGACCATCGAAGCCCCTTCAGCCTGGAAAATGGGCACATAAGGATCCATGCGGCCTGCCGTGGTGGGGCCGAAAGAACCCGATGCATACCCTTTTGGCGTTTTGGCCGGACCGGCATAGTAAATCATATTATCCTTTACGTATTGGGGAAGTCCCTGACCGCTGTCGAGCCGCTCTTTGAGTTTGGCATGCGCGATATCGCGTGCGACGATGATATCGCCGCTGAGAAGCAGCCGGGTGGCCACCGGGTATTGGGTCAAAATCGCCCGGATCCGATCCATGGGCTGATTCAGATCAATGGCAACCGCCTCGGACGCGGCAGTGATCGATTCCGGCAAATACCGGGCCGGATTGGTTTCGAGTTGCTCCAAAAAAACGCCCTCTTTCGTAATCTTGCCTTTGATATTCCGGTCTGCGCTGCAGCTCACACCGATCCCGATAGGGCAGGAAGCGCCATGGCGCGGCATGCGGACCACACGGATATCATGGCAAAAGTATTTGCCGCCGAATTGAGCACCGATGCCCAAAGCTCGCGAACGTTCAAGCAATTGAGCCTCCAACTCCAGATCCCGAAATGCATGCCCGGCCTCGCTGCCGTGTGTCGGGAGATGATCCAGGTATTTGGCGGATGCCAGTTTGACCGTTTTCAGGTTCATCTCTGCGGAAGTGCCCCCAACACAGATGGCCAGATGATATGGCGGACAGGCGGCGGTACCCAATGTTTTCATCTTGCCTACAAGAAATTCGACAAGGGTTTCCGGATTGAGAACCGCTTTGGTCTCCTGGTAAAGATAGGTCTTGTTGGCCGATCCGCCGCCTTTGGCCAGCATCAGGAACGAATAGGCATCGCCTTCAACGGCATACAGCTCTATCTGCGCCGGCAGATTGCATCCGGTGTTCTTTTCTTCATACATCGTAAGCGGTGCGTTTTGGGAGTAACGCAGATTGGCCCGGGTATAGGCGTTAAACACCCCTTGCGAAAGGTATTGCTCATCATTGGTCCCCGTCCAGACGGATTGGCCTTTTTTACCCATGATGATGGCCGTACCCGTGTCCTGGCACATGGGAAACTCCATTTCTGCCGAGATGACGGCGTTGTTGAGCATCTCCGTCGCCACGAAGCGATCATTTTCCGAACTCTCGGGATCGCCCAAAATGTTTGCCAATCCGGCCAAATGGGAAGCGCGATAGAGATGGGATACATCTTTAAATGCCGCCTCCGCCAACAGCGTCAAGGCCTGCGGGTCAATCTTAAGCACCGGCTGACCGGCCATATCGACGACAGACACGTACTGGTCGGTCAACTGGCGATACTCGGTGTCGTCCTGACCCAATTGAAACATTGGTTGATAGCTAAATTCAGTCATGTCATGCTCCTTGGGAGATTAAACATTTAAAATTTGTCCCCGGAAACCGTGAATCCCAGCAAAAAAACCAAAAGTTGACCAACTTATTAGGAGTTGGCCGGCAAGTCAAGCAAATAGCAGGGTGTCATTGATCGGGCGATGATTCGATCAGTTGGATAAAGTTTTCGACAAGCTGTGGATTGTATGCCGTTCCACTCTCTTTGCGCAGCAATTCAAGGATGAAATCATCGGGTCTGGGTTCTTTGTAGGGGCGCCGGCTGCGCATGGCATCGAACAGGTCGGAGACGGCGATCATTTGGCTGACCAGATTGGGCCGCCACTGCTTGCCCAGATCGGGATAACCGGCGCCGTTGTAATGCAGATGGTGCTCAAGGGCACCGAGAAACGTCAGTTTTGAGATACCGGGCAGCCGCAATAAATACTGGGCTCCCCGCAACGAATGCCCGCGGATTTCCGCCCACTCGTGCTCATCCAGTTTTCCGGGTTTGTTCAGGATTTCGTTTGGAATGAACATTTTACCGGCATCGTGAAGGCAGGCGGCGATGCCGATGTCATGCAACTGGTCGCCGCTGGCGCCCAGGGATTCAGCCTGAGCCATCGTCAGCAGACACACATTGATGGCGTGGGTGAAGGTATATTCGTCGGATGATTTCAAGGAAGCCAGCATGTGGAGCGGATTGGTGTTGCGCAGCATCCCGCTGATAAACCCCTGGACAATATCACCAACTCCCTTGGTGGGAATTCGTTTCCGTTTCTGGATATCACGGTACATCTCTTTTAAATCATCCAGGGACCGATCGCGAAGCTGCATCAACTCGCCCAGACGCTGTTTGACCTCCTCCGGCAGCAATTCCACTTGCGACACAAGGTCGGAATGATCCACCACACGCACCTTTCCAAGCAAGATTCCCTCGGTGCTGCGTACGACATCCCTGTCGGAAGCCACCAACTCTTTGACCAGTTGCGCCAGTTCGGCCAGGCTGGCCTCACGGGTAAAGGTGATGCGTTCAACGGCGCTTTGTTTTAGAATTCGGACAAATTGATTGAGCTGAGGAGACTTGGCATTAATGGTCTGATGGTCGACAACCAGGTCGTCGTCAACCGTGATCAGTGTCAGTTCCTCTCGCTGTTCCAGCAACGCCTGAAGCGCGCCGTGCGCGAGGTCGATGTACCGCACGACCTGAGGATGGTTTGCCGTATAAAGGCGGATGTTGGACATGGCCGCATTCAGGTGCGAAACCACTTGTACTACTTCGTTTTGCATCTCTATCATGAATAGACCTCATGCTACCGCATCCAGAACTAGGTGCGATCCGCCATCCTGATCTTACGCAACATCTTTTCGCTATTGCTTCGAATGGCGGCATCCTTCTGCTTGATGCCGAAATGGAGCAGATCCAAAATATCCCGGGCTGCATAACCGTCCAGGGACTCAAAGATCACCTGCTTCAGGTGGAGCTGATGCTTCTTGGACATACTCCAACGTCGCCGGGCCAGTTTGTCCAGAACCGCAATCGCCCGCGCATCGCCGATACGGCCCAGGGCGCGAATTGACGCTTCCTGCCGCTGAACGTCCCCCCGACGCTGAGCATAGGCGATCAGCATGGATACCACTTCCTTTACTTTGTAATCCCCGGCCAACGCGATCGCCTGTCTGGTAACGTCGGACCACGGCGCATCGATCAGTTCACGCAGCCGGATCAACCCCCAGTTGTTTTTAAACCGCAGCAAGGTGCCCAATGCTTCTAGGCGAATACCGATATCCGCATGTTCCAGCAGCGAGCGAAGCGATTCCGCCGACTGTTGATCCCCCAGACGCCGCACGATTTGAATCATCATACGCAAAAAATTCAAGCGGGGGTCGTCCAGCCGCTCCACAGCTTCCCGGGCGGCCAATACCCCAAATTTATCAAGCGCCTGGATCAGTACTTTACGATCGAGCTCTGTTTCACCGGTGCTCAACTGATCCATTATTTCGACAACCACCGGTTCGCCCAACTGTACCAAAAAATCGATGCCCTGCGCACCAGCCTCGCCGTGCACCTTCAAGATCCGCTCAACGGCTTTTGCGACAAACTCCGGGCTGTCGAAATAATCCATTACAATATCGGCGATTCTGGCCTTTTCTTTATCCGGATTATCCAGCTCGCCCCGAACAAATGCCAGCGTTTCGGCCAAACAATCATAGGCCCGGGTTTCCAGCAAATCGTTCAACGAGTATGACAATTGGCGGGCCCAGCTGCGATACCCCTCCGGGTCGGGGCTTTGGCCCATCAGCTCGATCATCGCCCGACTGACATGACAATTGACATTGGAGGCGACCATGCATTCGGCCAGTTGTTGCGACAGACTTTCCGTAACAGATCCGGAATCGGCGGATTGATCGTCTTCGGCCAGATCGTCCAGCAGGATGCCATAATCTTCATCCACGTAATGATCATACTGTTCATGCGCAAGAAGGGAAGAGATCTGCTCGGATGACAGCTCGTTTTGACCGGAATCGTCATCAGTCGGCATCAGCTCGGGAGAGAGGTCCAAGTTGCCCATCTTTTTAATAAAAGAGAGCAGCGAAGGCGAGATTGCCTGCCCGTCCGCACTGGCTTGGCGAATCATCTGGACAATCAGATCCGCCCCCAGCCCTTCGATCAATTGGGCTGTCCCCTGCTCCGATTCAGAGGAAATGCACCCCCGCAGTGTCGCCGACAAAAATTGTTTGCGCAATTCGGGGCTGAGTTCCTTTATCATTGTCTGGAAACCCTGAAGCCCCTGGCGGGGCTGCGGGTCATCGGGAGGAATCTGGGCCAGTTCCAAAAGGACTTCATCGTATAGCTCCAGTGCCTGCTTCACATCCAATTGCTTTTCATTGAGCCACGTCGCCAGCTCATCCGGATCCAGCAGGGTCTGGAAATCCGTTTCCGCTTGACTCTCTTGATTGGACCGCCCGTCCAGAATATGCGTAACGAATTGCTGCCAGACGGATGTTTGCCGATCCTGGCTGTCGGACCGTTGAATTTCGGGCTCTTGGGTCAGCTGCAATTTGCTGTAGTCAACGGCGGCAAGTGTAATATTGGACAAGTTGCACGCTTCGGCCGCTGCTTGTATGCCGCCTTGATCACTGACCTCTTCACGATCCGACCCGATCAGCAACAGGAAGCGGATCAGTTCCAATTCATCCAGATGCGGCCCGAATGTCAGCGTGGCAACCTGGAGCTGTTTGAGGATATGGGCAAACTCTATGCAAATCTGGTTGCCGGCGGGCAATGGGGTCTGGTCAAAGACAAGCCCGTCTCTCATTACCGCAAAGGTGAGGGATTCACGTTGCTCGAGTGCTTTGGACAGCCCGGCATAAGCCTTTTGGACACTTTGTTTGGCCTGCTCATGGGTGGGGGGATAAATCGACAGGTTCCGCTGGGCGATGTGCAGATCTGCCACCACCTTGGCGATGGCATCGATCTGCCGCGCCGTTGAATCAGTCTCTTTTTGGGGTGTCGGGTTATCTGTCATGGTCCTTGAATCGTTCCAAAAATGGCGTGCTTCCCGCAAATCCGGGCGATGCTGCGGCCGTTTCCAACTGCCCTTTGCTGCCGTCAAACAAGCGCCCCATATTAAATAGCACAAGCGCTTTAATTTGTGCAAGAAATGCGAGATCGGTTACGCCGGCTGAGCCGGTTGTCCAGTTGAGCCGGTTTGCCGGTTTGTCCCGCCATAGGCAGGATTGATCAGTTGAGCCGGTTTAGCCGGTTTGTCTCACCAAAGGCGGAATTAAGCTGGCTTAATCAGTTAAGAAAATAATAGTTGCATATACAATTATATTGTACTATTTTAGACACTATGTTTGAAGAATGCCTCTATTTTAATAGCAATACTTTGGCGCGGACTGTGAGCCGTATTTGGACAAACGCATATCGTCAGGTCAATTTGTCCCCGCCGCATGCTTTTTTATTACGTCTTGTTCTTGCTAAGCCTGGATTGTTTCCCCGCGAAATCGCTGATGAACTTAATTTGTCGCGTTCTACGATCACCCGGTTTCTGGACAGTTTGGAGAAACGAAATTTGTTGGTCCGAAAGCCCACGGAAAAAGATGGCAGGGAGCTTAGAGTTTATCCAACACAGGCGGCAACAGTAGTTCATCAAGAGCTGGATAAAATTGGAAAAGATCTCACGGAGCTTATGGCAAAGTTGGTTGGCAAAGATGAGCTTCCGCAAATGGTTGTTACGCTTCGTGAAATGCAAAAATTATTAATAGAGGCTTAACTTTTTTTTGACTTTGTAATTGCACATACAACTATTTATGGTGGACAATTGAAATAAGGGAGGGAAATTATGCCTTACATAAACATTCGTTTCGGAAGGAAACTTGGCGAAGAGCAGCGTAAACGGCTCTATGAGAAAACAACATCATTAATGAATACGTTAATGGGAAAACGGCCCGAAGTCGCTGTCGTACATATCCAGGAGTCTGAGTCACGGCAATGGAGTGTGAATTCGACGCCAATAGCAGCGAAGGATCCGGTCCCTGCTTATGTCGATATTAAAATTACCGAGGGCACAAATACACCATCGGAAAAAGCCGAGATGATCTCCCAAGCTGTAAAGATGTTACAGGATGTGGTTGGCCCATTGCAGGAAGCCTGCTACGTAGTAATTGATGATATACCGGCGGATTCCTGGGGTTATGACGGTAAAACTCAAGCCGCACGAGCGGTTTCAAAGCCATAACTCAACCTTCGACTGTCATCATTTCGCTGCAGTGGGCGCCTTCAGCGGGTGGTTTGCGCCATGTCCGCAATGAATTTTGGTGTCAATACTTTCGTGTGGCTTTGACATGGTATGTCTCACCATCGGTAATGATCTGGATCGCTCCGCTGTCGGCGGTGCACCACACCCGGCTGCCGATTGCTGCCAATCGCTCGAGGGTCTCGCGATGCGGAAATCCGAACCGGTTCCGCCAGCCGGCTGAAATGACGGCTTCTTTGGGATCGACAGCGGATAGAAAGGCCATGGTACTTGATTTTCGACTGCCGTGGTGCGGCACCATCAAAACAGTGCTCTGCAAGCGTTGGTTTGAATAGCGTCTGACCAGTTCCAACTCGGCCTGCTTGGCAATATCCCCTGTCATCAGAATGCTGATTTTTCCCATACTGACCCGGACCACCAGCGAATTGTTGTTTGGATCACGCCAGGTTTCGGTGTTGCGTCGCCTCAAAAAATCCCGGGGCGGCGCCAATACTTCCAGGCGCACGCCGTTTCGGTCGAAACATTCGGGCAGACGCTGAAAATCGTAATGGATGATCTTGCGGCGCGCCAGAATTTCCCGCCATTTGCGGTACCCCGCCGTGTCGACCGGTTCATGATTCGACCACACCGCCTTGACATCGAAATGTTGCAGCATAAATAGCAAACCGTTGAGGTGGTCGCTGTTCGGATGGGTCAGAACCACCAGGTCGATGGATCGAATCTTGCGGCGCCACAGCAGCGGCGCCAGAATCCGGGCCCCTACATCAAAAGCGCTGTTGTCACTGAAGCCTCCGCCGTCGATCAGCACCGTGTCGCCGCCCGGCAACTCAAGCAAATTGGCGCTGCCCTGCCCGACATCGACAGCCGTTACCCGCAACTCCTGTCGACCAAAACGAACGCAGCTCCAATAAACCACATCACCGCAAACGAGCAGCAGCAGCACGGCGACAACAAGCCGGCGCTTCGGTAGCTTTTTCCAAAACAAAGCGCCATACATCACCCCGTAATAAAGAAATATCTCGGCAGCACTGGGTGTGACCGCTTTAACCGCAGCCCAGGGCCAACCGGCAACATGGGATACGACCCAGCCGACGACGACAAGCCCCGCGTATGCGGCATGCCAGAAAAGGACGGCAAGATCGACACTAACCGCAGAGCCTATGACCCCCAACAAGCCTGCGGGCACCACCAGCATCGCCACTACGGGAACCACGATCAGATTGGTCAACAGCCCCACCAGGGAGATCTGATTGAAATAATATAGGACCAGCGGGAGCGTTCCCGCCGTGGCAAGTGTCGATACCCACAAAAACGCCAGCAGCCGCTTGCCGAGATTTTTCCAGCGATGGGTGTCGTCAGGTGTTGGATGGATCCGGACGGCTTGACATCCGGCAAGGATTGCCAACACCGCGGCAAATGAGAGTTGAAACGAGGCACTAAACAAGGTTGGCGGCGAGATTATCAGAATGACACCAGCCGCCAGGGCCAATCCGCTAAGCCAATCATGCCTGCGGCCGACCCAGAAACCGAGCAGCAAAGCGGCCACCATGATCATGGCACGCTGGGTTGATGGGGACAATCCAGCCAAAATGCCATAACACACCGTGACCGCCAAACTGAAAACGGCAGCCCCTTTTCGGGTCCAGGCCCGGCGTAACAAGAATGGGACCCAGCTGAACAGCCAATTGAACAGCCCGAAAGCCGCAAGGGCGATGCAGCCGATATGCAGCCCGGATATGGCGAGGATATGAGAGACCCCTGCCCGCCGGTACGCCTCCTGCTGCTGTTGCGACATCTGCCGACGTTCCCCGAATATCAGGGCCTTTAGCAAGCCGATCGTCTCCGGAGATTTTCCTTTGAGGAGTGTTGTCATCCGGCTGGAAAGATGCTCTCTCAGTTCATCCACTCGTATACGCCAGGATATGACGGATGCCGGTGCAATGCGCTTTAAACTTCCGCGACGGGCGTACACCCGCGCCCGGATGCCTCGCAGCGCCATGTAACGCTCATAATCGAATCCGCCGGGATTGGCAAAGTTTCGGATCGATCTCAAATGGCCTCGAAGGGTAACCACATCTCCAGGCGACAGCTTAACAGGTTCTCCCCTGCCGGTCACTTTGATGCAACCACGCACCGCATAGCGAACATTTTGCCGACTGAGGTGCTGCGCATCCAGAATGAACTCCCACCGGTAGTGCTTCGTATTCACCGCAGAATGAACACGCCCCTCGATCCGCCAAATGCCCTGTTCCACAAATCGGTTGACATGATCATCCGGCAATTCGATGCCAAGCCAGGGCTGGATCGAAAGATAACCCATGAACAGACACAGCGCGATTGGAGACACAACAAGTGAACGCCGGCGCCGGACGGCGATGGCCATCCGCACAACGAGTACAAGAACCAGCGCCCATAGGATCCGATGGCCTCCCGGAAAAGTGGCCCCGGCGGCGACGCCTGCAATCATGGCAATTGCCATAGGAGCAAGGGGTCTAAAAAAATGGACGTCTGTTGACACGGCGGAGGGATTCGTTGGTCGGTTCGCATCCGATAGTGTCGGCAGATGGCTGTCTCCGTGCACAATGCGTGCCTTGAGAAACCTGCGCAAGAAACATTGATGCAGTTGATCGTCACTGCCT
>JASFGJ010000026.1:0-14261 GCA_050123815.1 Desulfobacteraceae bacterium | reverse complement strand
CTGTTCTTCCAGGTGTTCCCGATACTCCTGGAGTTTTTCGTCCCGAAACTGGATTCCGGCGAGCATATCGTTGAATACGTCGATCAAAACGCCGGTTTCATCTTCAGCGTGCTTTTCAGCCCTGACTGAAAAATCTTTTTTTTCCGATACTGCTCTGGCGATCTGGGTCAGGCCCAGGATCGGTTTGGAAATTAATTTTTGCAGGGAGGCCGACAATACCCAGATGATTAAAAAGGCGATGCACAGGATAATGGCAAAAATCGCAGCGGACTGCAGTGTTTCCAGCCGGGTTCCCTTCAAATCGAATTGGATGCAGACCGTACCGATAATATCGCTGCCTCGAAAGACATGATTGAAGACCAGCAGGTGGTTGTCCTCATAGTAATGCCCCGGCTTCCGGACCGGTGGTACGGTCAAGCGATCCTTTTTATCCTTGTGCATATATGTGGCGAAAATTCTTCCGTTCTGGTCATAAATAGATGCCAGCACAACATACGGTTTGGCATGCAGCGCCGCCAGATTGTTTTCCGCCGTTTGCTGATCATAGAAAACAATGGCGCCGACGCTGTTTGTGCCGATCACGCGTGCCAGGCTGGACAGATCGTCGCGGATCATTTTCCTCGAGGTTTCGATATTTCTGTACATGAGCGTCCCGGAAGCAAAGAGCAGGGCCACGGCACTGGTGATCATGATGATCAGCTTCAGCTTCCATTTGATGCTCAGATTTTGAAACGCACCCATTTTACTCGTCTCCCTCTGTGACAATCTGCGCGGAGACCAGCAGCTGCGAACTCATTTTCAGCGCATTTTTTTGCACGGCATCAATATTGACTCTGAATCGCAACCGATTTTGTTCCTCGAAAAAACTGATGACACCGCCCATGCGGGTAAACCCGTCAACTTCGCCGATGGTTAAAATGCTGAGTCCTTTGATTTGGTCCAAGACCTGTTGAATGAACGCTTTGTCCTGTGTTGCGAAGAACAGGGTATGGCTTTGCGTTAAGCAGATCTCTTCCTGGTAGGCGATGACTTTAATTGTGCGCTGCTTGATGCGCTTGCCGTCCATTTTGAAAAGTACTTCGCTGGAGGGATTGTCCGAGACAACGCACATGACCAATGGGTCTGAATTGCTTTTAAAGGTTGCTTTGGGCCATGTTACAAAATTGATAAAATTATATATGAAGCCGAGTTTTACTTCATATTCGGAACCCGTGACAGGATCGCCCAGCGCCACTGCGGGCCCTATGAAAAACAGAACAGACAGGAGGGCAATGGCGGTCCACCTCACAGAAGATGGAGCAGATTTGCTTTTTCTGTTTGAACCTACCATTGGCCGGGACCTTTAAAATTTCCAGTCGATTTTAGCATAGATGCTGCGCTCAACTTCAAGAGAGGAGAATTCTGAATGTCCGCTCTCCAGAAGATTTTGGCCCACAAGGGACAGTTCCAGATCCGCATTAAGCCGCCAGGCGATTCTCGCATCCATGACCATGTAGCCGTCGATGTCCCTTTCCGGCAAACGGCTGACATAGCGAAACCACAAATCAAAATCGATCTGCGGTGATATATCGAGTAATGAGCGTACGGAGAATAGATGGCGGGGATTGCTGTCCTGGGAGATAAGCGCGGTGATACTGGGGTCCTCGACCTTGTTTTCGTCGATCATGGTAAGCAAATAGCTGTAAGAACCGCCCAACATCCAGTTGCTGTAGATTTTCCAGTCCAGCGCCAGTTCAAAGCCATATGCTTGCCCCGATCTGTTGTTGGCATACCCAAGATCGATGCGGTCGTCATCCGGATCGTTATCGTCCAGCTCCAATCCGATCAAGTCATGATAATCATTGTAAAAAAGGGTCGTGTCAAATCTCAGGCGCAACGGTGTCGTCAGACGGACGCCGAGTTCAAAAGCGGTGAGTTCTTCGGACTCAAGATCGCTGTTTCCACGGGTCGTCACCTCCACCGGGTCGTCCGGATCTATCTCGGGCACATCGACCAGGTCGCTGGTCCGACCATGCAATTCGAGCCGGGATGGCATCCTGACGGCCCGCGATATGGCCGCCCAAATGGAATAGCGCTTATCAGGCGTATACAACGCTCTGAGACTCGGCTGAACTTCAAGGCCGGTAAATTCGTTATAATCAAATTTGGAGCCGGCGATAAAGGTCAGCCGATCCGGGACAATCATGACCTCATCCTGGACAAAAGCACTCCATTGATTTTGATCCAAATGGGAGGGATCCATTTGGATATTCGAGCTGTCATCGAACTCGTCGGCAATGAATTTATATGCCACGCCCCAGATAATTTCCTGACGCTTGCCGAAGGGAAGGCGGTGCTGAAAATCGAGGTCGGTGGTGTGAACTTGGCCGCTGCCCGGATCATAATCTTTTTTGGCCCGATCGTAATATACCTGGAGGATTGTCTCGGAATCAGCGGCAATATTATATTGCCAACGGCCTAACAGATGCCATCCCGTGGCTTTCGATGTTTCGGTCCGTCCGCTTTGATTTGAAACAGCCCCGG
This sequence comes from Desulfobacteraceae bacterium, assembly GCA_050123815.1. Classification (GTDB taxonomy): domain Bacteria; phylum Desulfobacterota; class Desulfobacteria; order Desulfobacterales; family Desulfosarcinaceae; genus JARRKU01. The sequence continues at coordinate 11,738 of JASFGJ010000026.1, read as the reverse complement.
GAAAAAGAATGGAGCGGTGTTCAAATTCTTTTTCATAGCGATTGGCGTAGGCATCACCCTGCAGTGTAATGGTGTTCGGCGATGTGCCCGCCAGCCCATGGTCGGGTTCAAGATCGAATCGAAAACCTGCCCGGACCGAACGCCAGTCGTCGCTGGATTGGGCATCATTGGGATCAGAGGTTTCATCCAAACTGTCCAGTCCCACATCAGATAGATCGCCGCGGTTGAAGAATTTGCCGTAGGTACGATATTGAGCGCCATTTTCAAGTGTGCCGCCATAGCGCAGGCTTCCGCTCTGCTCTTCGCTTCCTCCCAGTGCTATGGCCTGCCAGCCCTGGGTTTGTTCGGCCTTTTTGGTGATGATGTTGATGACACCGTTGACGGCATTGGTCCCCCAAAGTGCCGCCCCCGGCCCGCGAATGACCTCAATGCGGTCGATGTCCTCAATCACCGTATCCTGAATGTCCCAGAACACACCGGAAAAGACATGCGTATAGACTTGACGTCCATCGATCATGACGAGCAGATTTTGGGCAAATTGATCGTTGAGTCCACGAATATTGATGGCCCAATCCGTTGCCGTAATCCGGGCCACATGAACCCCCGGTGCCAGGCGCAGGGCTTCAGGAATGCTGGTCACTCCGGACCTGCGAATATCCTCCTGGGTGATGACGTAAACCGCTGCCGCCACACCTGAAACCATTTCAGGTTTTTTGGAGGCTGAAACGATCACCACATCTTTCAGCTCCTCCAATGAGAACTTGGTAAAATCCGTGGAGTCCTCTTCTGAATTTGTATCGGCATCTGCATAGCAGCTCTGATGTGGCAAAAGCCCTGCCGCACAGGCGATCAACACCCACAACAGAACAAGCACGATATGGGATTTTAATGTCATTTTTTACCGTCTATCGGATATAGTAACCCGAAACTTTCCATTGGCCATCGCTGTCCAGCATAGGCGTGACAGTCTCCACGGCATTCTTTTTCTTTTCGAATACCGTGTAAAACTCAAGTACCACATATTCGCCGTCAGCGGCCCCCGGCAAGGTATGGGTGTAATGTTTCTTGTTCAGTTTGCGAGAAATGACCTTTCCCAGTGATTGACGAATCGCTTGCAGTGACGTGGCCCACTGCTTTTTGTTTACGGTTGCCTGGAATATGGACGCAGCTTGCTGCCAACTATCGTTGTAACGACCCTGGTCAACCAGATTGAGCCATGCCCCCGCGACGGAAATCGCCGTCTGTTCAGCCTTTGCATCTGCGAGAGCGGGAATGATGGCTCCCAAGTAAAACACCAGAGAAAAAACCGAGACCAGAATTGATCTGGGAAGCATTTCATACTCCTTTCGGTCTTGTCAGCGCACTTTTCCAAAGTCGATAATTGCAGGATGCCTCCGGACGAATGGATTATCGGCCGGTGTCCAGGTTTTCGAATCGTGCGATATCGGCGATAAACTCCTTCGGCAGGCTGGCGATCCGTTTGGCTGCGTAATCATAACAAATATTGATGGTTTCTCCCTCGGCACAAATGGCGCCGGACCGTTGGATTTGATAGTGTATGGTAAAGCGTTTGGGCTTCAGCTCGGTGACGCTGCAATAGACCTGAATCGCATCTCCCAGGAAAAGTTCGCGTTTGTACCGGCAGCGGGCCTCCGATATGATCATACCGTAGCCTTTGATATCCATTTCCGTACAGCCGAACTGCGCCAGATAGCCGACGCGTGCCTCCTGAAAGTAGAGCAGGTAGTTGTAGTAGGCCACATGGTTACCGTAATTCAAATCACCCGCACGGACGGTCAACGGTATCGAAAATTTATAGTCGCTGCTCATTCGTTAGTAAATGAAAATTTATTGTTACGCGAAGCCTAAGCAAATCGGAACTTTATCAAAGTGATCTCTATAAGGCAACCCAGCAGTTCGTTTGGCGGCAATTCTCAGTGAACATGATTTGGTGTGGGAACAGCGTCTCGCCGTAACATTTAAGCCATGCAAGGGATATGTCGCGGCAAGACGCCGCTCCCACAATGCCTATTAACGCGGAATTTGTTTCATGCAACTGTTGTAAAAATATTAATAATTGTAATGAATTGCATTTATCAAGAATAGCCGTTCGTTTAGTGTTTTTGCATGCTTTTCAAAGCGATGCCCGGCCTTTTCCTTTCAACCGCTCTACCAGATAGGCGTCCATAATCAAATGAATAATGTGGTGCAGCACACACACTATTAGCGCCAATCCGAACGTAGGGAAAAGGGTGACCTGCAAAATGACGGACAGCGGGAGCGTCTTTTGTCCTCCCATGAAAATGACGCTCTCCCTGCGTCCTGGACCGATGCCGGTCAGTTTTACGGTCAGCAGCGCACACGCTACCAATAGGAAGTGATACCCAAAGGCAACGGCTGCAATGGGGCCAACGGCCTGGCCGCCGCTGACGATTGCGTCACGGCTTTGACAAATCCCCATCCAAACGATCATCAGAATCAGCAGCTGGTTGAGCACTTGGACTCTATAGGCGACAGGGGCAATCCAACGGCGGCCTATCCATTGAAGGGCCATTCCGAGCACCAAGGGCAGGAGCACCAGCAGTGCGATCTTGAGCATCATCGCGGTTTTGTCGATGGTGATGGTTTTGTCCATCCCCTGGGCGGCCAGAAGCCAGCTCAACACCAGCGGGATGCTCAAGACCGCCAGAGAATTGGCAACGATGGTAATGAACAGGGCATGCGCCATGTTCCCACCGGCGGCACCGGTCATGACGACACCGCTGCTCAGCGTCGAGGGCATGACGGCCACCAGCACAAGGCCCGTAATAATTTGCGTATCCAGTGGCAGATATTGAAATCCCCTGGCAAGCAGGGGGGCCAGTATGAAGATGACCACAAGAGCTGCCAGCGTCGCTTTCAGATCTCCCAGGCCTTTGCGCAACATACGGGAGTCCAGCGCTAATCCGGAAAGGAAAAAAATAGCAAAAATTACGGTGTCGGGACCGTGGTGCGCTTTAAGCCATCGGCCGATCCGTACGGTCCACTCCTGCTGATCCGCCAGGGTGATTCCGGTAATCACGACCAATCCCAGCAGGAACCAGTAGCGTTGCAGCCATTTTCTCAGGGCCAAAACGACCCCACTTTTTTAACCCTGGGCATGGTGATCTCGTGCACTTGGAGGCGTGCGCCCTTGACATTGATATGGCACATCATCGGTCTCGGGTATTTAAAAAATGGCCACTATATCCCAACACTTGGAATCCGTATGGGTTCGGTAGGCTGATCGAGGGTGCGTGAAAGCTTTTTGCTTGACACTTACCCTTAAATTTTTCACAGTTAAAGCATTCGACGATTAGGGCAAACTAACACCAAAGATGCACGGACTCAACCCTAAATCGAACGCTAACCGAATAAGTGAGTCTTGCGTTAACAATGGCCCCTGACGACCAGTCCCGTACCGAAATACAAGCGCCTGAACTCAGCCAGATGCACGCCTATTTGGATTTTTTGCCCGATCCGGTAGTCGTGCTGAACCTCGCGCAAAAGGTGATCTACCTCAATGCCGCTTTTGAGCGCACGTTTGGGTGGTCGCTGGACCGGCTGAAAGGCGCCGGCTTGCCGTTCGTACCGGAAAATGCTCTGGACGACACCAATGAAAAAGTGGCTCAAGTGCTCGGCGGCAAGGTGGTTCACGGCTTTAAGACCAAACGACTGACAAGCGATGGACGACGCCTGGACGTGATTATGGGGGCGGCCCTGCTGTACGACGATGCCGCTCGGCCCAGTGGATTGGTAATTACGCTGAGCGATGTGACCCGCCAGCAGCGCATCGCGCGCAGTCGGCGGATCTTGCTTAGGATCTCGCGGGCCCTGCACCGCTATCGACAACTCGACCGTATGCTGGGATATGTCACCCACCTGATACGTGCCGTTATGCGCGTCGGAGCGGCTTCAGTCATTCTATTGGATGAGGCCGCTAAAGAGTTTTATTATTACGTCACGGCGCTGGACGACAGGGCGGCCGGGAAAAAATTTGAGACCATTCGGTTCCCGGCAGACCAGGGGGTGCCAGGAGAAGTTTATCGGACCGGCCGACCGGTCATCGTGCCCAACTACGCCCAAAGCAGATATGCCATCAAGGCCGTGGACGAACTGGTGCAGGTTGAAACGGAGAATTTGCTGCAAGTGCCGTTGCGGCTCCAGGATCGCATGATCGGTGTGTTGGGCGCGGTGAATAAAAAAGAGGGCCGGTTCGATGCGGACGATATTGAGCTGTTGACGGCCATTGCCGATGTTGTCGCTGCCCCGATTGAAAATGCGCGCATGACCCAGGTGCTGAACGAGTCCTATCGCCGGGTCCGCGAGCTGAACGAGGCCAAGGATCGTGTCATCTTTCATCTGTCGCATGAACTCAAAACGCCCCTGGCCGTTCTGTCCGCCTCTTTGAGGTTGCTGGAGCCGACATTGGCCGCCAGTGGAGAGAATCAATGGCGCATGGCGTTTGAACGCGCCCAACGCAGTCTGAGCAGATTGTTGGATATGGAATATGCCATCGAAGATATTTTGCGGCAGGGCGATGATGCCAATTTCGACATGATGGCCCGGTTGCCCCGTGTCGATTCAGGTGCCGCGGATGAGCCGGTCGAAGATGCCGTGAAATTTTTTCAGGAAGTCAATATCGAGTTCCTCATTCATGAGCTCAAGGATCCCCTGAGCGTCATTGAAACCAATACCCAGATGCTATTGAACCAGGAAGGATCGGAAGAAAAGAAAAAAAAGTTGCGGCGGCGAAGCCTGCAGCGAATTTCACGAGGCACGAAAAAAGCGCGCGGACTGCTCGGTGCATTGTTGGAAGTCGGCCGTGCAGACTCGGTTTGCTTCGACTGCCAGGCATTTGTGGCGGATGATCTGATCAAGCGGGCGCTGTTTGAATCAGTGGAGTCCCATGCAGTAGACATCTTCGAAGCGATCAAGTCAATCCAAAAAAGCGACGATCAGATCGAGGCCCTTGCGCGTCAGGGAATACGTCTGGAAATCCATCCCAGTGCAGCCCAAAATCCGGTCGCCCTCGATCAATTAAAGTTTCATCAAATCGCAGCCAACCTGTTTAAAAATGCCATCTCTTACCGCCGCAACCTGGTATTGATCCAACTGGCCTGCAAGCATGATGAGGTTACCCTGGCAGTCCGTGATGACGGTCCCGGTATCGCACCGGAGCATCATGAAAAGATTTTCGAGCGATATAAGCAGGTCAGTCCCTGGCCTGGAGTTGCACGGCACGGGCATGGCTTGGGCCTTGCGGTAGCGCGTATTCTTGCGCGCGCCATGGGGGGCGATATTGTTCTGGAGAGCCAGTTGGGGCACGGCGCTTTATTCACGTTGACGCTGCCGCTTGTCTTTAATACCGAAAACCAATCCGAATAAAAAGGAGGGAATGCCATGGAACTAAAGACAATCCCAATCGAAAACCCGGAGCAGCTCAATTTTATTTTAGGACACTCGCATTTTATCAAAACCGTCGAAGATTTGTATGAAGCCATTGTCAATACCGTGCCGGGAGCCAAATTCGGACTGGCTTTTTGCGAAGCATCCGATGTCTGTCTGGTGCGCTACACAGGCACGGACGACGAACTGATCGAATTGGCCCGAAAAAACGCCATGAATATAGGGGCCGGGCACAGTTTTATCATTTTTCTGCGGGACATGTTTCCTGTCAACATCCTCAATACGATCAAAAATGTGCCCGAAGTCTGCCGCATTTTCTGCGCCACGGCCAATCCTGTTGAAGTGATTATTGCTGTGAGTGAGCTGGGGCGCGGTATTATGGGGGTCATCGACGGCTTTGCTTCCAAAGGCATTGAAGGTGAAGAAGATATTGCCAAACGCAAATCCTTTTTGCGAACCATCGGCTACAAACAGTAAATAGGTGTGAAATGAAACAACGCATCATACTTGGGAAAACCGGACTTGAAGTCAACCGTCTAGGGCTGGGAGGCATCCCCATCCAGCGGGTTGATGAAAACGATGCCGTCAAGACTGTGCGACATGCCGTGGAATGCGGAGTGGACTTCATTGACACTGCCCGCGCTTATACTACCAGCGAGGAGATTGTCGGCAAAGCCTTGGTTCAGACATCGAAACATGTGGTTATCGCCACCAAATCCCACGCCCGGACAGCCGATGGGATTCGGAAGGATATTGAAATCAGCTTAAAAAACCTTCGACGGGAGCATATCGACATTTATCAGTGCCATTATGTTAAAGACCAGGAGGATTATCACAGAATCATCGGACGCGGCGGCGCGTTGGAGGGGATGTGCAAAGCAAGAGATGAGGGGCTGATCGGGCACATTGGTTTTAGTACCCATAGTCTGGATCTGGCTGATCGCATCTTGGATGATGATGTGTTCGAGACTGTCATGGTGTGTTTCAGTTTTCTGGAACCAAAAGCAAAAGAGAAGGTGATCCCTAAGGCAATCAATAAAAACGTTGCGGTGATCGCCATGAAACCCTTTTCGGGCGGAGCTATCGACAATGCCCGTCTAGCGCTCAAATACGTTTTGGCTCAATCGGGAGTCGTACCTATCCCAGGTGTGGAAACCCAAGACCTGTTTGATGAAAACTGGGCGGTCTTTTCCGAAGATTTTCAATTGACGACTGCAGAAAGGCAGGCCATTGACGAGGTACGCAAGCGCTACGACAAAAGCTTTTGTCGACGTTGCGACTATTGCCAGCCCTGTACGGAAGATATCCCCATCCAGATCATGCTGGGCATCCGGTACGCGGTGAAAAGATTCGGAGACGGGTTTCTGTTGACCGGTTGGGGTAAGGATGCCGTCAACAAAGCCCGCAATTGCACCGAATGCGGTGAGTGCATGACCCGCTGTCCTTATGAATTGCCAATTCCGGAACTAATTCATAACAATCTAAAGTGGGTGGATGAGAGGTGTAGATAGCTTCTACACCTCAAACGTTATCTCCTTGCGTTGAATATCGTCATAATAGGTGATCGTGGATTTGTAGGTGTTCAGATCGATATGCGCCGTAGCGTGATGCGGCGATTGCGTCCAGGCGAGTTCGAGTTGGTCGTCCGGCGCATCTTTGATCACGAACTGGCCGTTGAAGGCCGGGTAGTGGTTTCTAAATTCCATCAGGCGCAAGAGCCGCTGCACCACCGGTTTGTTGATATCCACCGCAATTTCATCCAAGGTGTAATTGTGGCGATTGATGTCCCGTCCGTTCTTGGTGCGCTCCACCAGTTCGATATCGTTTTCGCCGGCCAACAGCCCCACATAATAGAGTTGCGGGATTCCAGGCGCGAAAAAATGGATGGTGCGGGCGGCGATATAGGAGTCGTCGTTGCACTCCAACGCGGAATAGTAGGTGCAGTTGACCTGGTAGATGTCCAGATTCTTGTACTCCGGCCCTGAATAGATTTTGCGCGTGTTCGATCCTTTTTCATCCAGGCCGTTGAGTGTGGCCTCGATCTCCTCAGGGCTCAACAGGTCCTGGACGTCGACAACGCCCATTCCGTCGTGGGTGTCCAGCGTGGTCAGCTGGTGGCGTGGACAGATGCGGAACCAGTTTTTAAGCCGCTCGCTGGTATGGTGGTACAAGGTGTGCAGCACCAGCATGGGCAGTGCAAAATCGTAGGTCCAGTATCCCTTGGCGGCGATTTTTTGGTGGTAGCTGTAATGCTCGTGAACCTCGGGCAGCATAATGGTGTCAAAGGGGGCGATGTACTCCTTGAGCCAGGCCAGGATTTCCCAGATTTGCGGCTCCAGAAAAAAGCAATTGGTGCCAAGCTGATGCGTGGTATACGCGATGGCGTCCATGCGGATCATCTTTGCGTTGGTGCGCGCCAGGCGAATCAGATAGTTGCGAATGACTTCCTTGGTTTTGGGGGAGGTTAAATCCAGGTCGATCTGCTCGTAGTCAAAGGTGCACCATATTTTTTCCCTCGAGCCGTCGGCACGCTCGATCATGGTATAGGGCGGGCGGGGTTTGCGGGTGTAGACTTTTGCCAGGTCCTCTTCGCTGATCTCTCCGTCCGGACTGAGCTTGCTGAACGGCATGAACATGTCGGCATACTCGGAATCGTTTCCGTTTTCAAGATAGTCCTGAAAGTACGGCGATTGACGGGAGATGTGGTTAACCATGAAATCAAACGTCAGGTCAAAGTCTCTTCCGATCATTGCGACATCTTCCCATGTGCCGAACGCCGGATCGACTTCCTCATAGGTCATCGGTGAAAACCCGCGGTCGGCCGATGAGGGGTAAAATGGCAAAAGGTGGACGCCACCGATGGCATGGGACAGGTAGCGCCGCAGGACATAGTGCAGTTCCAGAAGGTTACCGCCCAGGCTGTCCGGATAAGTGATTAGGTTGACTTTATTTTGTATGCCCATCGCTTAAACGCCTCCATTCGATTCAATGAATCGGTAGTGTTGCAACCCTTCCAGGATGCCGCCCGCACAGGGCGATTTTGCAAAGTAGACCTTGCGGTTGTCTTTCAGCTCTTCGAGTTCATGGCTGAAATTGGCCACAACCACGGCCCGGGGTTCTCCGCGCAGCATCTCTTTGTCGTTGCCCGAATCTCCGCACACCAGGAAATTCATCAAGGGGATTTCCCATTTGTACGACAAATACCGGATGGCCTTGCCCTTGGATGCGCGAAACGGCAGGATGTCCAGAAATTCATCATGGGAGTAGATCAGATTGTAGCGGCATTTGTTGGCCAGCAGGCAGTTGTGAATCTGGGCCAGGCGGTCTTTTCCGGGCTTCATGTAGTAGCTGATCTTGAAGCGCCGCTGCGCAGTCTCTTCCTGATAGGTCAGAAAGGGGAACGCTTTTAGCAGCTTTACAATTTTATCCCGATGCCAGTGGCTGCTGATGTGGGTGGCCCACCCCTGGCCCGGGTTTTTGTCGGATCCGTAGAAGATGGCACTGCCCACGCTGCTGATGATTATATCGGGCATCGGCACGTTGTGTTTTTTCAGGATTTTTCGGGCCGATTTGACGGTGCGCCCCGTGGCGACCCCGAAACCGGTGCTGTCGCGATTGGCTGCGATAAGGTCCAGCAGTTTTGGCAATTGCGTGTTGTCATCTCCGATCAGGGTGTTGTCGATATCGGTGATGATAAATCGATTCAGACGCAGCAGTCGTCTGCCGATGGCGTCCTTGGGCTTTACGGTATCCATGTCCGTGGCCTCGCCCTGCTGTATCAGCTCTTTCAACGCATGGACATAGGTACGGGCATGGCTTTTCCAGGTGTAGTGCTGGCGCACGTTCATGATGCCGTTTTTTGAATAGGACTCCCACAAATCCTTATCTGCAATGATTTTGCGGATCGCGGAGGATATGGTATCCGACTGGTTGGGATCGATCAGAATGCCGTTGCTGCAATTGTGGACGATGTCGTTGGGACCGCCGTCATTGGTGGCGACAATCGGCAGTCCGGTGGCGGAGGCCTCCAGTAATGTAATACCGAACGGTTCGGTCAGCGCCGGGTTGACGAAGACACCGCTTTTTTCAGCCGCGATTCGATACAGTGCCGGCACTTCATGTTCAAAGTCATGCTGTTTGGGAATGGCCATCTTACCGTAAAGGTCGTACTTATCCATCATCAGCAGCATACGGGTCAACACATCGCGTTCGTTCTCTTCCATAGCGTCGATGTCCTTGCGCAGCCCTGCAAAGATCGCCAGGTTGGCCATGGTCTGAAGCTCCTTATCTTCTCCGTATGCGCGAATGAGCCCTGAGATATTTTTGCGTTTGTCCGGGCGGCAAAGTGCCAGTATCAGCGGCTTGTCCGGATAGAGAAAGAATCGGTTCAGCTCTTTGAGCATCGATGCCTGAGCGTATTTGTCCACTTCCGATTTTTCGTTTTCGTCCAGCATGTCATGGTAGAAGGGATAAAACTTTTCGATGTCGATTCCCGGGGGGATGACTCTGTATATCGGTACCTGGTTGTTCCGGTATTCGCCGTACTGCTCTTTAATCTCATGGCGTGTGCTGGTGACAACCATTTGCGCGTGGGCTAAAATCTGTTCTTCAACATTGATGCGATGGTTGATCTTCAGCTTTTTATCGATGTCCGCGGCCTTCATTCCGTCGGCCAGCAGTTTTGAAAGCTTCGAACGTCCCAGAGAGTGGCCGGTGTAGATAAACGGCAGCCCGAAGATGTTCGCCAGCTGCATGGCCACATAGCCGCCGTCCGGATAATGGCCGTGGACAATATCTGGAATTTTGCCTGATCGTTTGTTGAATTTGATCGTTTTGTCGATGTATTCGTCAAGGTGGGGCCACAGCAGTTCTTTGCGGATGTATCGGCGGCCGCCGCATTGGATTCGGACGATACGGAACTTGTCGTTTATGTCCTCGATCGGTCTGGCATAGTCGGATGAGACATGCTTGTCGCCAACAATTCGGGTAAACAGATCCACCTGGCCCACCTCCTCCCTGGCACTTAAATCCCGGGCCAGCTCCACCACATATTTGATTTGCCCGCCGGTGTCCGCATCCCGTCCCAACTCCAGATTCTCAGCTCTGAGCAAGCCGTGAAGACTGAACATTTGAATATACGGTTTGGTAGTATCCATTGAACCTTCTTTCCAAGTTGTTAGCGCAGTTAGCAGATCAAGCCGACCTTATTGCGGCTTGACCAGAAAAGGTTTGAAGATCGGTTTGATTTGGTTGAGCGTATCCTCAAGAGGGGGTGTCAGAAATTTAGCATACACATCGAGATGAACCAGTGCGTTGACCGCAGAATCCTGTGACGTCGCCGCCCGTAAACGCTCCACCACATTGTCGTTTAGTATAGCGATATCATCGTAGATCTTAATTAATCCCTTCAATGTCATATCCTTTGGCTGTAAACCCTTGCGGGTAAAATAACGTGTCAGCAAAAACGTGGCCGCCGCCCGCCACATGGTTTCGTCCTTATTTGCAAACGGCAGGTGAAACCTTGCCATGGGCTTGAAAAAATGGGTCAACGGGCAACTGCTTCCGGCAATCAGAAGTCCCATCAAAGAGCTGATTCCTTCTTGAGCGGATGTTCTTAGCAGAACTTGCCGCTCGCTGCTGATGACCTTTACATCAATCGTCTCAAATGACATCACTCGGTCGAACCGGCTGATGGCCGTCAAAAGATTCAGCGCCACCGGGCATAGGGGGTGCGATTCCGGTGTGAGAGGGCAATGTGGGCATTGATAATAGGCCAGGTCTGCCCAGAAAGGGGGATCTGTCAGCTTGCCAGGCAAAATTTCAATGGTTTCCGCGTCGAAAATCAGGTCAAATTTTTCTATGTGATTGTCCGGAAGTTCGAATTGGTAGGTGATCGTAAACGTTTCAGTCATAATCAATCGCTATCTTCTTGGACAAGTCCTGGCTCAGTTCAGGATATGGGTTGTTTGGCCCTAAAATACAAAATAGTATTGTACACTGCTTCCGGGCTTGAGACAAGCCTAAGTAATCCACACCTGCAATTCTAACTGAACGGTATTCAGGAACATGAAATCGATCCCGATAGCGATCCCGATCCCGATCCCGATAGCGATAGAAGAGAGGCAAGCCCGGACCCGACCAACACGCGCCGCCTCCCTCGTGACGCTCACGGTGGGCCGGAACAAAAACGGATGTGACACCGTCACGGCCAACAGGCCGCTTTTGGGGCCGCGCGCACGTGCGATCTCCAGGGTGGACGGGCACGCGTCAAATCAGTGTTTCGCCCGTGAACGGTTCCCCGGCGAGAAACA
>JASFGJ010000025.1:0-14437 GCA_050123815.1 Desulfobacteraceae bacterium | reverse complement strand
CATACACATGACCGGACCCTTTATTTCCGTAGATTGACGGATCGTCGCCATCGATGCGCACAACCATATCATCGAGTTGCTTGTAATATCCCTGTAGATCAAGATGGATCGTATCGCTGAACTGGTGCTCAACCCCTAAAATGTAATGGATCGATTTTTCGGGTTTTAAACCTTTTGTTCCCCAAGGAGCGACGCTTTCGTCAATGGCGGGTCTTTTGGAGTAAAGCCCTGTCGCTCCTTTTAATGCCGTGGCGGGCGTCAACTGATACTTGAGGCTGATTCTTGGGTCCAGCAACAGGTGCTCGTTATAAGCATCGTAAGAGGCGTTTATGCCGGGCGTGACCATCACAGATCCTAGTTTGACTTGATCCATGAAAAACACGGCCGGATAAAACAAAGAGAGCGTTTCTTTTGATCGCATCTCCCGGTCATAGTAATCATAGGAGATTTCACCTTCTTTGGGCATCGCAAAAAAATTGGCATTTATATCTGCATAGTCGAGGATCAATCGCACACCACCGGTCAAGCGGTGCGCGGGGCCGGCTTGATAGATTATTTTCTCACTCAGGCCATAGGTTTGGATGACCTCCTGATAGTAGGCGCGACGGCCCAGGTCGATAAACGAATCACTAGAACTGACGATGGGGGAAAGAACGGATGTCAGATTGCCTGTTTTATATTCCCATTCAGCGATCAGCGATGCAAATCCGGACTTGTATTCGACGCGGTCTGAAAATCTTTCGTTGACTGACGCGTCATCCTGATTCGCTGTCAAAGCGTCTCTGGAACCGATGCCGATGAGTTTTATCTGATTTCCAGCCGATATGGAGTGCTTGAACAGCGCAGTCCCATCATAGTAAGACGGGTATTCGATATAATCGATATTGTTTTCATTGTCCTCGTCATAGTCTTCAATTTTTCGAATGTATGTATCGATAAAGCCACGTTTCATTCCAAAAGCAAAACTGTCATTTTTACCGAGCGGGCCTTCCAGCATAAAGGAGGTGGACAGCCAGCTCAGATTGGCATACCCACCGAATCGATCGCTCCTGGGATCTTTAAGGTTCAAAGAGATCACACCGCCAAGGGCATCACCGTACTGCGGGCTGAATCCACCGGCGATGTAATCGACGGATTCCACCAACTCGGGCTCGATAATGCCCTCAAAACCCATAAAATGATAATAGCGCGGAATCGAGTGATCACCAATGGAGATAATGCTGTCCTCCTGCGCGGATCCACGGATAATCAGGCCATCACCAATTCCATTGAAGACCGAAACAGAACTGATGCCCGGCATATTCTTAATGGAGGTCAGGACATCACGGCCGCTGCCGGCAGTTTCATTGGCCTCTTGACCACTGATATGCTGACGCGACACTTCGCTGCGGTCCTTCTTTTGTCTCACCACCATCTGATAAGGATTGATCACTTTTGGTATGAGTCGTATCATCAGATTGTCGATGGGGGCATTTTCAATTTCGATGTTTTCTTCAAACTTATCATATCCCATGGCGGCAATGATGATTTTAAACCGACCTGCGGGCAGCCGGACGACAAATCGCCCATGGCGGTCCGTCATAACGGTGGAGGCGATTTGTCCGGTGTCAACATTGCGGATATATACCGCGATATCGCCCAACGGCCTGCGGGTTCCTTTTTCCGTGATTCGGCCTTTAACTTCCATTTCATGTAAATTGAATCGATGGGTATCCAGCAAATCGATCTTGCCCTCGGCATTGCAGACAGCGGCCATCATTGCGATCATCAAACAAATTATCGTTCTCATAGCGCTCCATTTGCGATTCCTAGGTATTCTTAAAAAACCCCCTGGCACTGATCAGTTCCACCAACGAATGAAGATGGGTAACGCTCTTTTTCACCCTCACCTTACAAAGATTGAAAAAAACGACCGCCGGTATAGCCACAAGCAGACCGACCGCTGTTGCAATCAAAGCTTCGGAAATTCCGGCCATCACAATTTGCGGTCCGCCGGTGGTTGACAACGATAGGTCCGCGAATGCCTTTAATACACCAAACACAGTTCCGAGCAGCCCGATGAAAGGCGCATTGCTGCCCACCGACCCTAAAAAGGTCGAGTAACGCGCCCACTTTTCCTTTTCGGGCAGAAATATCCCATTGACTCGCTGGGCAAATGTCTCAGACGTTAAAGGCCGGCCATCGATTGCCCGCAATAGAATATCCGTCTCAGCCGACCGGTAAGCCGATAAAACCGCCGACAGGTCTCCGATCGAGTTCGCGTTGTCGATTTTTTCTGTCACAGAATCAAAATCTTTGACAAATCGCTTTTTAAAGAAGATCATTCGTTCAATAAAAAAGGCAATCGAAAAGAAGCTGAGCAAAAACAAGAGCACCAGAATACTTCTGGCCGCATACATCGCATAAATGGAAATTTGTGCATTTAACATAGTCAATGTCCTATTCATCCAATACAAATTTTATGGGAATATCGATGATTGTCGTTACCGGCATCCCGTTTTGCATGCCGGGTGTGAATTCGCATTTTTTCAAAGCCGCTTTGGCAGCCTTTGTAAACCGCACGTCGTCGGAGCGCTTGACTTTAATGGCGACGACCTTTCCTTGGTCGTCGATCGTCACCGCCAGCAGCACTTCGCCTTCCCTCTCTGCTGTCCTTAAGGCCTCCGGATATTCCGGGGTCACCTTAATCTTATAAAGCGGCAGACGACTGAGCGCAAAAGGTGGTATGGCATGGTACTCTTTCACTTTCTCAGCCGGCGTAAACGCTTGCCCCTGGTCTATCATCAACGTATTGCCGACTCTGACAGCCATTGCTGAATCACCGTCTTTTCGAACAGACTCGCGAGTGACGCCAAACACAGGTTTTTCCGTTTCCTTTTTAGCGAGGTCCTTGTTAGTTTTCTTATTGGGAACGGGCAGGCTGTCTGATGTTGTTTTCTTCTGTTTATCCGGTTGAATGTATCGTTTCTGCTCGATTTTTTTAATGGATTTGTCTTCAGGTTTCGGCTTGTCCTTTCGGTGTTTCTTCGGGGGTACTTTTGGAGGTATTTTCTCGATGGGTTCGATCTTTTTGGCGACAGTCTCCATGGGGGGCTTGGAAGCTATATGCACGGACACCAATGTAGCAACGGGATAACGCCGCACATCTTCACGGCCCCATTCTTTCAGAACCAAAGGGCTGCAAAGGGCGATGTGTACTACCAAAGACAACCCCATGCTCAGATAAAGAATATGACGATTTTCTTTCATTTGATCCCGGCTTCCGGCAATTGAACACTGATCGCATATTTAGCGATCTTCAATCGTCGAATCAGGTCCAGGACTTCAATCACCTGGCCGTGCGAAACACGCTTATCAGCACTGATGACAACTTGGATGTTCGGGTTCCGCCTTTTTTGGTTTTCAATACTTATTTCAAGATCATCGATCTCACCTACAGGTTCCCCGGAAATGAAGTAATCGCCATCTTTAGAAATAACAATTGAAATTGATTTGTCTTTTGCATCCTCAGCCGTCGCCGCTTTTGGAAGCTCCACATGGATCGCTGAAAAATCAACCATGGTCGACACCATCATGAAGGTAATTAAAAGCACCAACATGATATCCACCAGTGGAACAATATTGATATCTGACATTATCTTTTCGTCATCATCGCCTTGGAATAGCACGCACCCCTCCTTGATCCATGAAAATGAACGATCACAGAAAGATCTTCATTTCATCATCGAGATGATAAAAAACAATGATTGTGAGAAAAACAAGCGCAACCCCACGGTGGTCTGACAGATGGGGTCAATTCATCAGGATAGCTACCCTATCGCTGCAAAAGTCTGAGGTCCATCAGACCCTGGCAGGAACACGTATTGGAGCACAGGTTTCGAAAACAGTTTGATTAATCGTGTTGTTCGATGGCATCGAAAATATAAAGGTTCTATCGCTATATCAACAGAAAAATTGTTTCAAAATGTTAAGATCTGTAAGTAAGTTGTACACGCTTATGTCACGGCACGCATCTCACAAGAATGAATTTATGAATGTGACGTACGTCACTTTTTCGTTTTTATTGTCTTAGAGCCCATTGATCCAGCGTCCGCGCTTGACCCGTCGCTGGAAGTGGCCTATGGTTTAGTTAGCCCAATGCCCGACTTCCCTCTATGGTTCCGAATGATGGAAGCTTGCATCTGCTTGGACCCCAAAACGTTGATCTGATCCAGTCTATCAAGGGTGATATTAATCCGACAACAGGCAATTGAGATGGCTCAAAAACCCTCCTATGAAGAACTGCAACAGCGTGTCAGGGAATTGGAACAGGCGGTAAAGGACCGCACGGCAGCACTCTTTCTGGAAAAAGAACGGGCTGCGGCAGCCGGCCAGGCCAAAAGCGATTTTCTGGCCAACATGTCCCATGAGTTGAGAACGCCGCTGAACGCCATTCTTGGATTCAGCCGCTTGCTGGAGCGGGAATCGTCGATTCCCAAACCCCAAATGGAACAATTGAAGCTGATTCACGACAGCGGCAAACATCTGCTGGCCCTGATCGACGATATGTTAAACATGGCGAAAATCGAAGCCGGCCGTATGGAGCTGAACCCGCAGCGCATCGAGCTCGTTGTTTTCATCCGAGAGATAACCGGAACCTTTCACACCCGGGCGGCAGAACAATACCAGAAATTCAAAGTGGAACAGCAGGCACCTTTGCCCGACTATGTCCGTTGCGACCAGGACAAGCTGCGCCGGATACTGTATAACCTGCTGGCCTATGCCATTCGGAACACGCCTGCCAGGGGGACCATTTCCATGCACGTATCTGTCCAGGATCCCCTGCCGGCCACGACAACGCCCCAGACCATGCTTCGCTTTGATGTCCGCGACGGCGGCAGCAGCATCTCCCCCGATCAGATCGAAACAATTTTCGAACCTTTTGTGCAGATGGAGTGCCAATCCGGCACCCAGACCGGCACCGGTCTGGGCCTGGCCATCAGCAGACGCAATGCGCAATTGATGGGCGGCGACATCACGGTTGAAAGTTCATCGGAAAGCGGCACGGTCTTCACCCTGACGCTTCCAGTTCAGATCACGGACTCAGCGCCCAAACCAAAACCCAAAACAGCGTCACGGGTCATCGGTCTGGCCCAAGGCCAACCCCGATATCGCGTTCTGGTGGCCGATGATACCGACATCAGTCGTTATCTGCTCGAAGACCTGGTTAAAGCCTTGGGATTCAGCATCCAATCGGTCGAAAACGGCGAACAGGCCGTGGAACAATTTTTCGCGTGGCGGCCCGATCTGATCTTTATGGATATTCGCATGCCGGTGTTGGACGGGATAGCCGCCTGCAAAGCGATTAAAATCACGCCCGAAGGCCGTAAGACACCGATTATCGCCGTCACTGCCCATACCCTTGAAGTGGAGCGCCAGGCGATCATCGAAGCCGGATTCGACGATTTCGTATGCAAACCGTTGGATGAAAACGAGCTGTACCGTAAGCTGGCCCACCATTTAAAGCTAAAATTGATCCATGAAGGGAGCCCGGTTGAAGAGAACAATTCCGCTGATGATGCAGCCGATCCGCAACCGGTGAACGGATTGGAAACGCTGCCACCGGACACCCGTACCGCTTTGGAAGCAGCAGCGGTCATGCTGGATATCGAACAGACAAGGGCCGTCATCGAAACGATCCGCGACCATCATGCCGCCACTGCCGATACACTGACCAAATGGCTCGAATCCTTTCAATTCGACAAAATTATCGCGGCGACACGTAATCCGGGAAAATAAACGAAAGCGTTGATGTGACAGATCGAAACTCAATCCAGGAGTCATCCGCATGGCTGGAGAAATTGGCCGATGAGATATATGCGGCATTGGCCGCGCAGTTCCCGGTCTGCCTCTCCAGCGACGAGTTTCACTTCTTCCCGCATTTCAGATCGGTGGCCGAGGACGAACGGGCCTGGGACGATTTTTCAGAAGGATCCGTTCGAAATTTTTTCTCCACTGTTACGCAATGGCAGACCCGGCTCGACGCATTAAGACCTCAGTTGCCGGCCTCTGCCGTGACCGTGGACATCGAGCTGCTGTCCCGGGTGTTGACCACGCTGTACGAACAACTTAAACACGTCCGTGTTCACCAAACCCAGCCGACCTTCTACCTCACAATCATCAGCATCGGTTTGGCCGAAGCATTGAGCCAATCCCGCGAGGCTCTGGAAAGGCGCATCACCACCTTGCCGGCATTTTTGGAAAGCGCCATGGCCAACCTGAGCCATGTGCCGGTCGTGGCTGCCGAGGTGGCCCGGGAGATGATCCCCGGGCTGACCGCCTGGATATCCATCCTGCCGTTGACCAATGCCGAGCGCGATGCGGCGATGGCCATATGCCAAAGGTTTCACGCGCATCTGGACCGGATCGATACGGTGCCTGATTTTCGCCTTCCGGGCGATCTGTATGCGCGCGTTGCCGATTACCACATGGGATGCCAGATGGGGCTCGAAGAGATTGACTGGCATCTGAATCAAGAGATCGAAGCAGCGCAGAACCGTCTGTCGGCATCGGCCGAAATAATATCCGGCGGGCGGACCTGGCAGGGAGTTTTTCAGGATCTTCCCTCTCCGGCCGCCCCCCAAAACGATGTCAAAGCGCTTTACAGCGCGGCGATTGCCCGACTCAAAAGCCACTGCCTGGCACAGGGGTTCTTCAGCGAGCATCAAACGACCGGCAGTGAAGTCGAGATCAAAGCCATTGCCGAGCACATGATGCCCGTCCGCGCCAATGCCGCCTACAGCATGCCACCCGGCCATCCGCCCAGCGGCGGTGTTTTTTATCTTCTTCCCTTGAACCGGCTGCCGGTTCCGCGGGATATGATGCTGTTGGCCGCACACGAAACCTATCCCGGCCATCACCTGCTCGATACCCTTCGATGGAACCAGCGCCGCCCCTTGCGCAGGTGCCTGGAGTTCCCCCTGTTCTACGAGGGCTGGGCCAGTTTCTGCGAAGAGATTCTCTTCGACAGCGATTTTTTTTCCGGGCCGGCCGATAGCCTGATGATGGCCAAACGCCGCTTCTGGCGTGCGATGCGCGGCAGGGCCGAGCTGCGGATCCATACCGGCAGGTATACGCTGGATGAAGCGGCACAAGAGCTCGCCGGGGTCGGTCTGGTCACCAACGAACACGCGGAGGCCATGGTCCGGCGCTACGCCCTCAAGCCGGGCTATCAGCTGGCTTACGCCATCGGTCGCCGGAAGTTTCGACAGCTCTATACCGCCTTTTTAGGACAAGGGCACTCCCCTGCGCGCTTTGTGCGAAACGTCCTTGCCCACGGCGAAATTGGTTTCGACCACCTGGCCGAACGCCTGCTTTACGCAGCCTCGGATGTGTAAAACAGTTCAATTTCGGAGCTATAAATCCTAAAATAGACAGAATACATCCACTTTAAACTTTAAACTTTAAACTGGAATCATTATCATACCGTTTTTGAAACAAACTTAATGCAGGCCTACTTTGCTTTGAGCAGATGACTATCGACATAAAACGGAGATGTGCAGTGAAAGACTTTTTGGGGTATCATTCGGAATGGAATCTTGGCAGTCCCGGTGGTTGGGATTATCAGCGTCTGACACAGAAAATCGCCAAATCGGCATGGCAGGTCTTGAACCGGATACACCCGGTGGATCTCGATCTCGATTTCGATCACCCGCTGCTCTGCCCGGTGGAGGGATTCACGCAGATGGTGCTGGAAGCGCACCGCCGCAGAGAAGGCAACAATCCGGGCGCCATTGCAGTGGTGGCCGAAGAGGAGACGTTGGCGGATGTGACTGAAAACATCAACTTTGCCCAGCGTCTGAACCGGGCCGAGGGAATTACGGGCATCTTGTCGGCCCCCCACGAGTTCGAGATCCGCAACGGCCGGGTGTGCCACCAGGGACGCACCGTCTCTCTGATCTTTATGGACTTCAACAACGATGTTCTGCTCAAGCTGCATCGCAAACACGACCTGAGTCCGCTGATTCAGGCGGTATCCGAAGGCCGCGTGCTGAACCCACGGGGCACCGAACCCATCAACGTCAAAAGCATGTTCGAAGTCATTACCACCCAAGCCCTGTCCGACCGGTTTCACCCCGAGACGGTTCAACGAACCCCCTGGACGCGCCGATTTTTCGAGCGAAGCACAACGGGGCCGCAAGGCGAGCCCATCGACGACCTCATTGCATGGACGCGGGCCCACTGGCAGCGTCTGGTGCTCAAACCCGAGCGGGGATATTCGGGCATCGGCGTAAAAGTCGGCCAGGTCCATCCCGATGCCGACGCTGCCATCGATACCGCCTTGAAGCGCGGGCATTACATCGTCCAGGAAAAGGTGTCGCTCCCCTTATGGGCCGAAGAGATGCCCGAAATCGACCATGACCGGAAGCGGGCGGTTTTGATGCGGCGCCAGACCGATTTTCGATGCCTGTTGGGGCCGGATACCGTGTTTGGTTTTCTGGGACGCTTTGGGGATGTGCCCACCAATGTGGGCAGCGGGGGCGGCGTTCAACCCATTGCCGTGCTGCGGTCAAACATACCGGTCCGCGAAGCCGTACAGCGCCTCAATCAAATCCTGTTGGATCTTTCCTACGATCACATCAGCGAACTGGATCAACGCCAGAAGGAGCTGGCCGTGCAGCAGCGGTTTACCTACCTGCTCGGTCCCATCAAAATCGCCTTGCGCCCCAGGCTGGTGACGGCTTCTCAACTGGATGCTCTGAAGCGTTATTGCGCCGCCATGTGGAATGACAGTTTAACCCTTGAAAAGATGTGGCACGCCGGCGAACTGGACGCCTACATCGATATTGAGGAAGAA
This sequence comes from Desulfobacteraceae bacterium, assembly GCA_050123815.1. Classification (GTDB taxonomy): domain Bacteria; phylum Desulfobacterota; class Desulfobacteria; order Desulfobacterales; family Desulfosarcinaceae; genus JARRKU01. The sequence goes on along the minus strand of JASFGJ010000025.1, from coordinate 5,601 downwards.
GAACTGGCCATCGCGCGGTTGCAGCCCTGGCGCGGCGGACCGGCGATTTTCGCAGCCGACGGTTTGTTCAGCTTCGGCGCACATCCGGAGGAGCAATGAGCATACAGGTAGAATCCGACTGGTGGAAATCTCTGTTTGACGAAGTCTATCTGATGACCGACGCCCGCAGCGTGTGCGACGACGCGTTGACCGAAACGGAGGTGGCACTGCTGTGCAAACTGGTTCCCCTCAAGCCGGGTCACAATGTCCTCGATCTGTGCGGAGGACAGGGACGTCACTCACTGGCGCTGAGCCGGCGCGGCTTTTCCCACTGCACCGTCTTCGACTACTCCGACACCTTGCTGCGCATCGGCGCCAGTGAGGCGGAGCACTTGAACCTGCCTGTAAAATTTGTACAGGGCGATGCCCGCAACATCCAGCTGCCGGCGGCCAGCTTTCACCATGTCATGATTCTTGGAAACTCCTTAGGGTATGCCGGCAGCGCCGGCGATGATCTTCAAATCCTCCGGGAGGCGCACCGGGTCTTGGGCAACGGCGGCCGGCTGGTCGTCGATGTAACCGATGGGGCGGCCGTGCGGAAGCACTTCAACCCCAATGCATGGCATGAGATCGGCGACGACATTGTGGTGTGCCGCCAGCGTGAAATCAAAGCTTCGAGAGTTTGCGCCCGAGAGATGGTAATCAACAAACGTTCGGGCATGGTGCGGGACCGTACCTACGGCATGCATCTGTATGAGGCTGCATCGCTGAAAGCCCTTGTATTGGACGCCGGATTTTCACACGTCCGCCTGCACAAAGATTTCTCGCCATACCGCGCCAGCGGTGATGTGGGCTTCATGAACCACCGCATGATCGCCACCGCGCAAAAAATGAACGAATGACATAGAACCTCCTCTTTGGGTCATTTCCCCCAATTTCAATGCGCGATTCCGCCCAAAAGCGCATCACCACCCACTGCCTGAATCCATGGCAATCGATAATTAACCCACTAAAATATATCAATTTTTAATTAAAAAAAGCGCTTTGGCAAGTGTCTTGCAGAGTTACCTCAACGAGAATTTGCAGTATCTGAACCTGAAGTTGCACCTGGCTGAAATTGAATTAAAAATGCTGAACTGTCATGGAATCTGAAATGGGAATTGATAGCTGTAACACTGCATAGTCTCGTTTGATAGCGCCCTTGATGGGATAAGTTACTGGACTCCTTCTGTATTGTATACCCCAACGGAAGCGACAGCTCGAATTCACCTCCCTCTTATCCTGTCAGGGGCGCAACTCAACGATCGACGTGCCGGCGCCCCTGACCTGCTGAATCTGCTTTGGAGAAAATGATGCGCGAAAGCCGGATCCTGATCATTGAAGACAATGCCTACGTTCAAGATGCCTTCGTGCTGACAATACAGTCTCTTGGCCTGAAAGCCGTGGTGGTTTCCACCGCCGAAGAGGGATTGGAGGCCGTGCAGCATGATTCATTCGATGTCATCATCAGCGATTACCGGCTTCCGGGAATGGACGGGCTCCAATTTTTCACGGTTGCCGCACCATACATCACCCAAAGCACCAAAGCTCTGATTTCCGCTTATGGCTTTGAAAACATGAGGTATGATGCCAGAACCACGGGCGTGGATCATTTTGCAGTCAAGCCCTTTTCGATCCCTCGTCTGCTCTTCAAATTGATCCATTTGCCTCAAACGTCTGAAAGCGATTCTGATTCCACCGGGGGGCGGCATTGATGCGCCGGCTCACCCCCATACCAGCAGCGGATGTTGCCTGTAGCGGTTGGCAAACCAGGCCGACCGCCGAATTTTCATCATACTACCGGGAAATCCGGAAAATAAAATTATCGATGAGAAAGCAATGGCACAAGCACTTGGCATATTAGTTGTTGATCACAAAGAGACTGTCCGGACCGCTATCGCCGAGGTGCTGGAAGATGACGGCTATGAAGTGGCCACTGCGGCCAACGGGGCCGACGCGTTGGCGCTTTATGAGCAAGAGCGTTTTCCCATCGTCATCACCGACATCTATATGCCCAAAATGACCGGCATCGATCTGTTGGCGGCCATCAAGAACATCGATGAAAAGACCCAGGTCATCGTGATGACCAGCTACGTTTCCTTCGACTCGGCCATTGCCACCATACGATCCGGCGCCTATGACTACCTCATCAAACCGTTTGACAATATTGCAGTGGTTTCCAACGTCGTAGGGCGCGCCGCCGAGAAAATCCAGCTTGAGTGGAAGACCGACCGTTTGATTGAAATGCTCAAACAGAAAACCGAACAGCTCGAGAAAACTAACGCGCATCTCCAATCGCTGGCTACGCGTGACAACCTGACCGGCCTTTACAATCACCGCTACTTTCAGGAGAGCCTGACAGCTGAGTTGAACCGGGCGCAACGCTATCAGCGGCAATTTTCTCTGCTGTTCATCGATGTGGACTACTTTAAAACGTATAACGACACCAAGGGGCACCTGCAGGGCGACCGGCTGTTAATCGATTTATCCAACCTTTTTTTGACCAGTTTTCGTAAGACCGATATCGTCTGTCGCTACGGCGGCGATGAATTCGCCGTCATCCTGCCGGAAGTGTCCTGGCAAAAAGCCTGCATGATCGCCACCAAGTTGCACGCCCAGGTGGCCGATCATCCCTTTTACGGACATGAGGCCATGCCACAAAGTCGTGTGACCATCAGCATCGGGCTCGCCACCTATCCAGACCATGACGCCGATGCCGAAGGTTTGCTCCACCATGCAGACCGCCTCATGTACGAAGCCAAAAAAAACCGTGGGCAATTCAGAGCCCCCGTCGAAACCTGCTCCGCCGACGACAGCAGCTGATCCACGGAACTCACCGGATGCCATCCAACAGATTGCATTTCAGCTCAACAGCATCGGTAAGCAGGATGAACGTCCAACATCGAACACTCAGCGTCGAATGATGAATAAGGTATTTTAACGATTTATAAAATGGCGGAACGCAGCGATCTCATCATTCGACGTTGGACGTTTCCGGTTTGCGGGTGGCCCAGGCAACTTGTTGCCAGGGTTGCGCAGCAACAAGAGGGGCAATTGAATAACCGATTCAATATCATTGAAGACCTCCAGGCCTTCGGCCACCGGCAATTCTTGCCGGTGCCACCCGTCGGTGCCTCCCATGTAAGGCCGGCCTGCCCCGCTGGTCTTGTGCGGGGCCTGCCCCGCTGGTCTTGTGCGGGGGCTCTGTCCCAGCCTCGTATGGAATAGTTCAATTCTGCCTTGCCGATCAATGTCACCAGTGGGCCATTTCCCCCGATTTCAATGCGCAATACCACCCAAAAGGGTATCGTCACCCACGGCCCGCATCCATCGCAATATCCAAACAACCCACTAAGATATTAAGTTTTTTTCAACAACAAATGTTTTGGCAAGCGTTTTGCTTTATGTCCTCACCGAGAAGTTGCAGTATCTGAATCCGATACTGAACCTGGCTGAAATAGAGTTGGAGATTTCCGAGCTGCCATGGAACCTGGAATGAGAATTGAGATCCGTAACACTGCAACGTCTCGTTTGAATAGCGCCCTTGATGGGATAAGTTACTGTGCGACCGCTGACCTATTGATCCTTGTTGAAGCGACAGCTCGAATTGCCCTCCCCCTTATCTCGTCAAGGGCGCAACTCGTTGCGTGGAAAACCAATGCCGCCATTAAGCCAATCAATCACCGAAAATAACGACAAGCCCTCGGGGTTTGCATCGCTTTTTAAGATACGGTATTGGACCGCAATGTCGTTGTGGCTTCAATTCACCCTGCTGATCGTCTCTATCTGGATATGTGCTCCACTCTACGCCGCCGATTGGAACATCTGCACGCATAACAGCTCCTCCGACACCACGGGGACCCTTTATGATTCGGGCGGCGCCGCCGGCAATTACGGCGATAATGAGAACTGCTCCTTTCTAATCAGCCCCGGCGGCAGTCCGGCGCAGATCACCCTTTCATTCAGCGCCTTTAGTACCGAATCCGGCTGGGACGGACTGCTGGTTTACGACGGTACCGATGCATCCGGCACCTTGCTGGGTTCCTTCAGCGGGTTCAGCCCGCCAAGCGATGTGGTCGCCACCTCCGGAAGCATCTATTTGAGCTTTAGCAGCAATTTTTTTAATAACTACCCGGGGTTTACAGCCTCCTGGACCAGTACCGGCGGCGGCAGCGGCTTCTGCGGATCCGGCAATTTGGTGATGGTGACGACGGACGGTACCTACAACTACGGCTATGACAGCCAAAAAAGAGCCCTGTTTGAAAGCTGGGGTTTTACCGTCACAGCCATGGCCGATGACGCCCCCCAAACCGACTTTGACAATGCGGCGGCGGCCAACGATGTGATGTTCATCAGCGAGTCCATCGATCCGTCCACCATGGGCACCAAGGCCCGGGATCTGGACATCGGTATCGTACTGGAGGACATCTACCTGGCCGATGAGATGGCCTTCGTCGAATCCCCGGGCAATCCGATCCCAGGTTCCCACTACCAGATCTATGTTCTTGACAACAGCCACTACATCACCGACGGATTCAGCACCGGCCTTCTGACGGTTTATACCGCCATCGATTATATTTGGGGCAACTCTATAACCTGGGCATCGGGCGGCCAGTGGCTGGCCCGCACCCCCGGCATCAGCCCCACCCTATACGCCTTTGAAACCGGCGATGCCTTGGTCGGCGGCGTGACGGCAACCAACCGGCGGGTCAGCGCCCACTTTTTCCACCAAACCAACCCGGCCATCTGGAACGACGATCTGAAAACCATTCTCCAGCGCTCTCTTGAGTGGGCCACATGCAGCAGCGGATCCAATCCCCCGCCCAATATCGATCTGACCAGAGGTGTGGCGGTGATTTCCGATCCGTTCAACAACACGACGAATCCCAAGATCATCCCGGGCGCGGTGCTGGACTATACGGTGACCGTAACGAACCAGGGCCTGGGTCCCACCGATGCGGACACAGTGATCATCACCAACCCCGTGGGCGACCAAAACATGCTGTATGTGGGCGATCTGGCCGGCGCCGGTTCGGGGCCGGTAAGTTTTAGCGACGGCTCAACCGCCAGCGGACTGACCTGCACCTTCAGCAGCCTTGACAGCGGCACGGACAGCATCTCCTTTTCCAGCGACAACGGTTCAACCTACACCCATACCCCCACGCCCGATGCCGACGGCTATGATGCCGCTGTCACCCACATGCGAGTATCACCGGCCGGCACCTTTGCCGCGTCAGACGGAAGCAATCATCCGGGATTTAGCTTTGTGTTTAGAGTAAAAGTTAAATAGTATCCTTCCAGAAATACCGTTCTCCTCTTCCCCTTTTAGAGAAAAAGCTGGGTATATTCCTCTCCTCCTCAGGGGGAGAGGTCAGGTGAGGGGGTGGTTTTTCACGGGTGGCACCGGCAAGAATTGCCGGTGGCCGAAGGCCAGGAGGTTATCAATGAGATCAAACCGGTTGTGCAATTGCTCCTCCTGTTGCTGCGCAACCCAGGCAACAAGTTGCCTGGGCTGGCAACAAGTTGCCTGGGCCACCCGCCACACGCACTGGTTCAACCTTCTACAATAGACAGAATACATTC
>JASFGJ010000024.1:0-14664 GCA_050123815.1 Desulfobacteraceae bacterium | reverse complement strand
CATTGCGTCTTATAATGGTCATGTCGAACGCATCATGGGGGATGAAATCCTGGGTCTGTTCGGGCTGCCCAAGGCCCATGAAGACGATGCCATCCGCGCCATCAAAGCGGCCAGGGAAATCCACGAAACCGTTTCCGGGATGCGCCCCGCATCGATCCACCGGACCGAACGCATCGCCATGCATACGGGCATCAATACCGGTCTGGTGGTCACCACACGTCCGGCCCCTAAAAACGGGACGTTCGACCTGTCCGGAGACGCCGTCAACCTGGCATCGCGCCTGTCGGACATGGCAAAACCAAATCAGATCCTGGTGGGACCGGAAACCTATCGTCAGGCTTTCGGTTTTTTTGATTTTGATGCCATGCCGGCCATGAATATCAAAGGCAAATCACTGCCGATCTCTGTATACTCGGTGCTTGGCGAGAAAGACCAACCCATTGCCGGCCGGCGGGAGCTCAAATTCACTGCGCCATTGATCGGCCGCAACGCTGAAATGGAGCTGTTGCTGACAGCCATGCGGGACCTGGAAAACGGTCAGGGAGCCATCATCTCCCTCGCGGGTGAGGCCGGGACCGGTAAGAGCCGCCTGCTAAATGAGTTTGAGCGTCAGCTTAGAGACAAAACGATCAACTGGATAACCGGCTATGCCTTTGCGCATACCCAGCACGCACCTTATTTCCCATTGGTCCACCTCGTTCGCCGCTGGCTGGATCTGGATGGCTCGGCCACGGATGAGCAAATGCGAAAGGGTATCGCCCGACGCGTCGGAAAACTACTGGGCGCCAATGCCGAGGAGATCCCTATTTTACAGGGACTCATAGGGTTGGAGGTAAAAGAGACATCCGGCATGAGCCCGGAAGAGTGGCGCAGCCGCCTCAAATCCGCCATGTCGAATCTGCTTTCAGCCATTGCCCGACAGGCACCCACGATCTTCTGTATGGAAGATATTCACTGGAGTGATGCAGCATCCTTCAAACTGCTCAAAGACATTATCTTCAGCTTCCCTGTACCGGCGATCGTTATCTATACCTCCCGACCGCATGCCAGTCTCTTTACAAGCCACGAGCAAGAGATCATTGCCCCCATCTACAAAGAGATTCGATTGGGGGAGCTGACCCCTTCCCAAGCCGAAGATATGATGCGATCGATGCTCGACACAGCGTCACTTCCCCAGGACCTGTGCCGCTTGATTCACAAACGGGCCGAGGGCAATCCGTTCTATCTGGAGGAGATCCTGAATGCCCTGGTGGAGGCAAGGGCACTGGTGCTGGAACAGGGCCGATGGCGCCTGCATCGAGAGTTCAAGGAGTCCGATATTCCGTCGACGATTCATGGGATCATTGCGTCACACATGGACCAACTCGGCCCCACGGAAAGGCGGCTTCTGCAGGAAGCCGCGGTTATCGGACGCGTCTTTTTATTTGACATCCTGAAGCAAATCTCCACGCAGGCGGAGTCGGTCGACTCGGGCTTGTACAAACTGGAACGGGCCGGCTTGATCATTCCACGTTCGCTGCATCCGGAGATGGAATTTATGTACAAACACGCGTTGATCCAGGAGGTCAGCTACGGGAGCCTGCTGCACAGTGAGAGGCAGCAGATCCACGAACGCGTCGGACGCATCATGGAGCGCATCTACAAGGACCGGCTCTCGGAATTCGATGAAACACTGGCCCTGCATTTTCGCAAAAGCAAAGCCACATACAAGGCCGTCGACTACCTGATCCGTTCGGGTAAAAAGGCAATGCGCCGGTGCGCCCTGGATGAGTCGGATCAATTTTTCATCACGGCCATCCGATTGCTGGAAGAGGAAAAACCGGCCTCCCGGAAGACAAAGAAGCATTTGCTCGATGCAATTCATCAATGGGCCTTTGTGTTCTATTACAAGGGGCAATATCGCCGGCTGCTCGAGCTGCTCGAACACCATCTGCCGCTGGTCGACGGCCTGAAGGACCCGGTGCGTGAAGGCTTCCATTGGGCCTGGCATGGTTGCGCGCTGTGGCACAGGCACCGTTTCGCCGAATCTTTCGACAGCTTACGCCGGGCCCTGGCACTGGGCGAACAGGCCGGCCACCCCTACGTAACCGCATATGCTCATACCTGGTTGAGCATGCCCTGTTCGGAATTGGGTCGCTTCGACGAGGCCATCGAAAACAGCCGCAAAGCAATGGCGCTCTTCGAGCAAGGTCGGGTCACGGATCCCTATACCTATTTCCACGCATTGACCGGCATTGGCTATGCGGCATGGCACAAGGGCGACATCGACCTGATCAGAAAAACCGGCACCGAGTTGCTCCAATTCGGCAAGCGGAATGCCAATGTCAGAAGCCTGGTAGCCGGGCATTGCTGCCATGGCTGGCGAGGCTTGATCACCGGCGATGTCGACAGCGCCACGGAAAGTTTCAATGCAGCGATCCAGCTCTCTTCCGACCCCTGGTACACGCAATTTCCCAAACTCGCCCTGGCTTTTGGGTTGATCAGCAACCATAAAATCGATGAGGCGCTGCCGCTGCTTGATCAATTGGTCGAATTCAGCGATGAAAACGGCGCCGAATTTGTCGGAGAGCCGACATATTTTTTCAAAGGCCTGACATCTATCTTGAATGGACAAGTAACGCCCGGTCTGGAGATCATGGAGACCCGCCTGGCCAACTGGACTCGGGCAGGAGATCGCTTGCGCTGTATGACGTGCGGCTATGTGATGGCAAACGTCTATTTAACGCTGTATGAGAAGGCCAGGCAAAACGATACCTCGGCAGACTCGCAAATGGCTGCCGCTATGGCTCACAAATCGCAGCAGTGGTTCCAAACCTGCATCTCAGAGGCAGAAAGCTTGGGCGCCAACACCATGCAAGGTCAGGCGTTGCTCGGCCTGGGCAATTTGCTGGCGATAATGGGCAAGCCGGATCGAGCGCGCCAGGCCCTGTACCAAAGCCATGATTTGCTGGAACGATCGCGATCCGACATCTATCTGCAAAGGGCGGATGCGCTTCTGGAATCCATTGAAAACTGCAAGGTCTAGAAGTGGTTTCACTCGGGCCGGGCCTGCTGAAGTCGCCGTTCGATGCTTTCGATGATCGATGCCGGCAGCTGCCAAGGTTGAATATGTTCAAACAGCGATGCGAACTGTTTGGGATTGATTATGGGCATCCCTTCCGAAGAAGTTCGTCGGACAGTCCAGCCGGGCAGTGAGATGATGGCCCGAACGGCAACAGGTTCTTCCGTTTGCCCGGTTAACCATTGTGACAGTTTCTCTGCATTCATCCGAGCATTTTCGACAATTCCATGATCGCGTCCCTTGGGAAAGAAAAGCTCCCGACCATTATAAGTCACAATACGGTCGTCCGGACTCTGTTTGCTTGCCGATACCGACCGGGCATGGGTCTGGATTGCGAACACGCCTTTGGGCCCAACCACCAGATGGTCAATGCTGAACTGATCGCCGACCACGTCGTGAAACACGCGATATTTTTCTTTCAACAACGGATCCAGCACACGACGGGTGGCCAGCCGGCTTTCATGGACCAGACGCATCATATTTCTGGAGCCAATGAGGCGCGCCAGTCTCAAGCCGGTGAAAAGCATCAACAACAGGCTGAATATAGCCAACCCCGTGATTTCCACCCAATCTCCGCTCGTCACTGCCAGATAGTGGGCGGCCAGATAGGCTCCGACAATCAACACCGGTATGATAAAAAGGCCCATTTTAAAATATTTTAGATAGTCGTTGGTCACCTTCAATTGAATCAGGCAATCCTGGGCACGACAGCGGATCGCGCTGCCTTCCAGCACCGCACCGCGCCTTTTTCGATTCATCGAATAACGCAAACCGGCGGTCGCAATGATCCATAAAATGGCAACTGCGGCCACAATGCCGGCCGGAATGATCAGCTGCATGAAATGATTGTTAAATTCAAACATGTTATCTTTCAATTCTCATCATAGTTGCCGCATATAAAACCAAAAAAAATAAAAATATGTGATCTGCGTCACAGACAAGGCCACTTTATTAAGCGATTCTGGCACCAGAATAGTCCAATGATCAACATTAAAAATTCATGGTTCTTTAATTTTCTTGCATCTTAGTGCCGTTAATATTTGCTGCTATGACTTTGACCTTACGCATAGGAAATAATGGAGGACCACATTCGAGGGCCAAGTCCATGAAAAAGGAATTGAAACAACTCGACATTGAAGAGTTAAATCTCTTAAGCACCAAGATCGACAACAACCCGGATAAAGTGGCAGCCCTGCTTTTTCCGGATCAGCCAGCCGATCACGTGTCGGTTACGGAAAAAATCGGACAGTGGGCCATCAATCAAACCGCCGTTATTGAAAGTGTGGTAAACGACAAACCGGAAGTGGCGACTATTTTCAAAAAGGTGGGCAACCGCATATGGCAGCAACTGCCGTCTTATGCGCAACGCGTCCAGATAAAAATTGAATTAAGAGCAACATAGCTTCGCCGGCCGACGTTCGGATCCAGAACGAATCTGCCGGTCCCAACAAATTTGTAATGCGCTTACCGATGTCAATCGGTAACACATGGCGCCTGTGGTCTCCACCCCTTATATGGGCCCTGGCGCCACCTCTTTTTTTAAATTCAATCTCCCTTTAAAAATCCTATTGAACGCCACGGCAAAAGCATTATATTATTAAAAACCATAGGCCAATCTCCACCTCAAGCCTTTCAGGCGGTAACCATATAAAAGCATCAGGTGGCGCTAAATGCTGGAGCGCGTCTCATTATTCTCGAGCCTCGACGACTCGCAACTCGCAGAGTTGGAGGCAATTTGTAAAACACGGTCCATCCCCAGAAACTCGATCGTCATCAATGAGGGGGATGAAACAGACAGTCTCTATATCGTCAAAAGCGGTAAGGCGTATGCGGTGAGAATTGACAAAAACGGCCGGCAATTTGTTATCAATCGCTTCGGACAATTCGATTATTTCGGCGAGATGAGCTTTTTCGACGGAGACGTTCGCTGCGCAACGGTGGTGACCAGAAAGCCCTGCGAGTTAATCATTCTCCCGCGAAGCGCGTTTTTAAAATTTGCCGAAAAGCACCCTGAAATTCTATGGAACGTAACAAAGGCGCTCCTTGCCAAGCTGCGCGCTGCAACAGAGCAAATCGATGCACTGGCGTTTATGGATGTTTACAGCCGGCTGGCACGCTTCTTAACGGAACATCAAGGCCCCGACAATATTCTCACCGAAAAATTTACCCAACAGGAGCTGGCGGACAGTGTCGGTTCGTCGCGCGAAACCGTAAACCGCATCTTCAATGAATTGATCACCGGTGGGTATATCAACAAACAGGGGGGTCGAATCGCCATTCAAAAGAAGCTCCCCTACAATTTCTAGAAGTGGTTTTGAAAGTTTCATTCAGCCCAGATCATGACAAATCCGCCTGACAATTCTGCCGATTTGAATACCGTGCGGGCAGTTTCGCTCAGCTTTCGCATAATCGCTTTGCAATGCATTCGCTTTGGCTGATGCCGGCAGTTGGTCGAAAAACGCTTTGGCTCCAGCTCTATCTCCATAGCTGCAGTCGTACATGCCATAGCGCAGTAAGTCACAAATCGGAACCGGAAGGTCGAGCGCCGATTCACAATTGGTGGCACAGCCGGCACAATATCCGCCTGCGGTCCGTTTGGCGTAACGATCCAAACGTTGTTTGTCCTGCAGTGACAACCGGGTTCCATCCAGTGCGGCGGTGACGTTGGCTTGAAGAATGGTCATATTGGACATGGCCGAACAGATGCTGGCGATGTTGGGATTTTCCCACACCACTTTAAGCTTCGCCTGCTCTGCCGTAAAGCCGCGTTTCATGAAATTCTCGGTCATTTTCAACGCACTATCGGTTTCCGACCCGATGGAGGCATAAAAATTTGCCGTAAAGGCGGCTTGCGTTTTCATGGCTGTCAAGCCGATCCCGGCGTTGACACAAGCATCCACCGCTTTTTTCATTTTATCTTTTCCCATCAACCGGTAGTTGTAGCTCATCATGATGCCGTCGATCCAGCCGAGTTTGGCGCCGGCCAGCATGCAGTTCTCCATATTCTTGTGGGTGCTGAATCCGAAAAGTCGGATCTTGCCCTTCGACTTTGCCTTTTCAGCCCATACCTTCACGTCAGGTGTCAGCTCCTCGGCCACGTCCTTTACATAATGAAGAAAATACATATCCACGTAATCGGTGTTCATTTTTTCCAAGGATTGATCGAGTTTTTCAGAAAGCGCCTTCGGGTCCGATGTTGCGGATTTCGTGACCAGAAACACCTTGTCCCGGTGTTGAGGATATTTTGAGAAGTATTTTCCAATGGCCTTTTCATTTTTACCCCACCCATAGCTGTCGGCCGTATCCCAATAGGTAACTCCCATGTTGAAGGCCTGCCGGAAAATGAGCTGATCGGACATGCCCAATACGCCGCCAAGCGAGAGGATGGAGACATCGACGCCCGTTTTGCCATAGGGGCGTTTGGGGATGGTCCGTTTCTTGTCGGACGCGGCTTTTTGCGACGCCTGAGCCGCAGAGCCCACAGCCCCAATCGCCGAACCGGCACTTAACGCACCGGCCCTTTTCAAAAACCGTCTTCTGGTGATTCTGTCGTCTATCGTTGACATTGGGCCTCCTTAATAAAAATTTTATCCAGACCCTTCAAATCGATCCAAGCCCAACACCTTATCGACCCCCAGCCCCTTGAGCCCGCGATGTTCTTGCGCATATTGCTGAAGCGCCCGCCACCACGGCTCACCGTACAAGACCGCGTGAATGGAATAATCCCGTGGTTTTTCTTCATCCTCCATCTGCAGAAAGCCATATTCGGCATATGCCGATCCAAGCAGCAGGCACGAGACGATATCCGACCGCACATACCCTTTCCAGGAGTCTTTAAAAAACATCTTTGCCCTGGCCATCGATTTGGGGGAATACCTTAGTGACTTGGCGATAGACAGGATCTCATGCTCTTCAAAGAAGAACAAATCGCACGGAATCCGGTACACTTCGGAATGCATCGGCTTGATCCTGCCCACAAAGAGCAGGTCGATGTCTTCCGGTTCTTCTGTCTCAATGCCGTATATGTAGCGCGCTGCAGAGCCGAATAGGATGACGGCCCGGGGGTGGTGCCGAACCAGATCAATGGTAATCTTCTCGATGATTGTTTTTAGCGCGTATGATTCCATACGATCAAGGTCGATTCCAGGCCCCAATAACAAACGCTCCCCGCTGCGAAGCGGTGTCCCGGTGCCGCTCCTCCTCAGCCTTTGCCTGCTGCAGCGACGCGTTTTTATCAAAATGGATGGCTGTCCGGATTTCACCATCAAGGTCAACCAGCCGGGACAACTCGTCCGGAGAGCGAAAATGGACGTGTCGGAACACGGAATCCGGATCCTGTCGGGCCTCTTGTCGACGCCGGTCGGCCCAGGGGCTCAAACGGTTCAGGGTGGCGATGACCAACCGCCCACCCTTGCGGGTTACGCGGAGCAATTCCCGCACGGCACGGCGCCCATCGGCCACAAACTCAAGGGCGGTGATGCTGACCGCTTTATCGAATGAACCGTCGGCAAACGGCAGTCGGCGCATGTCCGCCACCGCCGGCAGCATCCCGCTCAACTCCGGTTTTTGTAGACCATACCGCAACATTTCCAGCGACAGGTCGACGCCGGCTACACGCGCGCCCTGTCGGAGATAGGCCTCTGTGAAAACACCTGTGCCGCATCCGACATCCAAAATCCGGTCCTGGCGGCCGGGTGCAAGCAGATCCATGATGTGGCCAAGTTCAATGGACTGCACCAGTCGCCCGATCGGCGTCCGGAACCACTTCTCATATTTTTCCGGCCACGTGTCAAATAATTGCTCCGCCATTGCTTCGGCTCCCATACTGTGAAGATCATCGTTTCAATGATTATTTCGCTATTGACTTGGGCTCGATTCTACCTTAGAAAGACCTCTTGCTTTGCAGAAGGTTAATTTAGCGTATATTTGCAGTCTGAGCGCAGCAGAGACGGCTGTGGGTTCTGGACGATAACCGGGAGCCGCTGTCAGCGTGGTGATATCCGACCGATCTGCCTAACCAGAAGGGCCTTTATGCAACCTTTCTATACCGCACTGATTCTGATTTTCATAGGGGGCATTTGCCCCCTTTTCTTATGGTCGAAATTTTCCTTGATGCGAGGCGTTGGTGTCGCGTTTATCGGCACCGGATCTGCCGTGGGGCTTGTGCATGCTGTCTCCCTGTTGATTCAGGCCGGTACGGTATCGGCCTCGTTCGACTATCTGAGCGCCTTTACCATTGCCTTCAAAATCGATCCGCTTTCCGCCTTTTTCTTGGCGGCCATCTTTGCCGTATCCTTGCTGGCGGCCCTCTACAGCTATGCTTATATGGACAATCCCGCCAAAGCATTGCGCTGCGCAGCCAACTACCTGTGCTTCAGCCTGCTGGTGGCCGCCATGGCCCTGGTGGTGACCGCCGACAACATGATCACCTTCATGCTCTGTTGGGAACTGATGTCCCTGTCGTCATTTTTTCTGGTGATTTACAACTATGAATCGGACGACAACCGGCGGGCCGGCTACCTCTACTTCGTTTTTTCCCAAGCCGGCGCCATGTTCATTTTTGCGGCCTTCGGTATCCTTTACGCCTATACCGGGGGGTTCGGATTCGCCGCTGCGGCCGATCTGCCCAACGGCGCCAAAATGATGGCCTTTATCCTGGCCTTCGTCGGTTTCGGCTCCAAAGCGGGCGTCTTTCCCTTGCATGTGTGGCTGCCCCATGCCCATCCGGCGGCTCCCAGCCACATCTCGGCCGTAATGTCGGGGGTGATGATCAAGACGGGTATTTACGGCATCGTGCGCATTTACGACATGCTCAACTGGCATACACCGGTTTTCGGCCACATCGTACTCATCGCCGGAATGGTCTCCGGCATTCTCGGAGTGGTCTATGCCCTGGGGCAGCATGATATCAAGCGGCTGCTGGCCTATCACAGCGTGGAAAACATCGGTATCATTTTAATCGGCATGGGTATCGGCATGATCGGCGTGGCCGCGGGCAAGCCCATCATGGCGGTGCTGGGATTCGCCGGCGGGCTGCTGCATGTGCTCAACCACGCCATTTTCAAATCGTTGCTCTTTCTGGGCGCCGGCATGGTGCTGCACAAAACCGGCACCGGCAGTATCGATGCGCTGGGCGGGCTGATCAAACGCATGAAAATCACCGGCACCACCTTTCTGATCGGATCCCTGGCCATTTCCGGATTGCCGCCGTTTAACGGTTTCGTGAGTGAATTCCTGATCTACATCGGCAGCTTCAAGGGTGTGGCCCTGGGCCACTTCGATTTTGCGGTCAGCCTCTCGGCCATCGTCAGCCTGGCCGTTATCGGCGGGTTGGCCCTGGCCTGTTTCTCAAAAGTGGTGGGGGTCGTCTTTCAAGGCGAACCGCGCAGCGAACAAGCGCGGGGTGTGAATGAACATGGCGCGCTCATGCTGGTTCCCATGGTGGTGCTGGCGGCGGCCTGCATCGTCATCGGCGTCTTTCCGAGCCTGTTTATGGTCATGGCCGTCAAGGCCACCGCCGCCCTGCAATTGGGCTATGGGCGTGTGCCATTGGAACCGTTCATGCCCCTGGCCGCCAATATCACCCGCGGGGCGGCAATCTTCTTTGCCGTTGTGCTGGTCGTCCTGGTGCTGCGCACCATGCTCTACCGTGGCAAATCCGTCTACCGTTCCGGAACCTGGGGCTGCGGTTTTACACAGCCCACGGTCAAGATGCAATATACAGGTTCCTCCTATGCGGCTTCCATTCTGGAATTTTTCAGGCCGGTGGCGCCGCTGGAAGAGCACCATCCGCCAATTTCCGGGCGTTTCCCGGCCAGGACCCACTACCACAGCCATGTGCATGACGCCGCAGAACTGCAGATGAACCGCATCATCGTAACGCCGGTGGTATGGCTGTTTGACCGTCTGCGATGGCTGCAGCACGGGGACATCCACTTGTATATCGGTTATATTCTGCTGGCCATCGTCGTGCTGCTCTTTTTCGTTTGACAGGCTGAAAGGGGATCGGTTTAACGATGAAGTCAATACTCCTGCTCATTATCGCCATGCTGGTGGCGCCGTTCTACTCCGCCCTGATCCTCAAGGTCAAAGCCTTTTTCGGCGGCAAAAAGGGCCCCCCCCTGCTGATCAACTACTACACCTTGATCAAACTGCTGAAAAAAGGCTCGGTTTACAGCACCAGCACCACCTTGATTTTCAAGATGGGCCCCGTTATCTCACTTTGCGCCGCTGCAACCGTACTGATGTTTTTGCCCATTGCCGGCCAGCAGGGGGTCTTCTCTTTTCACGGAGACATTATCCTGCTGCTCTATCTGCTGGGCCTGGGGCGTTTTTTCACCATCGCCGCGGCCATGGATACGGCATCGCCGTTCGAAGGCATGGGGGCCGCACGGGAAGCTTACTTTCCCATCATCTGCGAAGCCACCCTGTTCATGGTTCTGGTCCTGTTCTACACCCTTAGCGGCGAGCTTCAGCTTTCGGCTTTCTTTGCCGGAAAAGAGCCCTACGGCCTGTGGCAGGCTGCGGGAGCGCCCCTGATCTTCGTAGCGATCGCTTTTTTCATCGTGCTGCTCACGGAAAATTCCAGGGTGCCGGTCGACGATCCCGCTACACACCTGGAACTGACCATGATCCATGAGGTCATGGTGCTGGACCACAGTGGACCCGATTTTGCCCTGATCGAGTTGGGCTCCTTTTTCAAACTGTTTTTCTATTCGACATTCGTTACCCGTCTGATCTGCCCCTTCACGCTGGGCAATGCGTTCATCGACGGAGTGCTCTTTTTCGCACTGATGGCGGTCGTGTATGCCGCCATTGGCGTCACTGAATCGGTCATGGCGCGCTACCGCATGGACAAGGTGCCCCAATTTGCCCTGACCTCTTTCGCCTTGGCCTTTTTTGCCACCGTTATTACGCTGGAGTTTTTAAAATGATCCATTCGGTTGATACGCTTCTAGCCCTGGTGCTGCTGTCAGTGCTGTTCTCCTTCGGCTCGAGCCGCGTGCCGGCCCTGATAAAAATCCTGGCCTTCCAGGGGGTCGTGGTCTCCATCGTGCCCCTGTTCATCGGCCACCAGATGAGCGCCGGCAGCATCACCTTCACCCTGGCCACCTTGTTGATCCGGGGCATCGGAATTCCCCTGTGGATCTACCTGGCCGTCAAGAAGGTGGCCATTCGCCGGGAGGTTGAACCGATTGTGGGGTTCAATGCCTCGCTGATGGCCGGCCTGGTGCTCATCGTTGCGGCCTTTTTCGTGAGCCCCAAATTCAATCTGCCCCAGGCCAGCGGCAGCGCCCTGATACTGCCCACGGCCATCACCCTGCTGGTGGCCGGCATGTTCCTGCTGATGGCCCGGCGCAACGCCATCGCCATGGTGCTGGGCTACATCATGATGGAAAACGGCATCTATCTGGTGGGCACCAGCTTCTCCACGCGCACCCACCATATCGTGGAGTTCGGTATCCTGCTGGACGTCCTGGCAGGCGTGATGATCATGGCCATCATCCTTCAGAATATCAAGCAAACCTTTGACGACGTGGATACGGCTCTGCTCAGAACCCTGAAAGAGTAAGGTGACAGACACATGCTTGAAATCGTCTTTATCGCACCGCTGATCACCGGCATCATCGCCTATTTCCTGCCGAACACCGGCGGCCGCCCCCTGCTGGTACTGACCGGCGGTGTTCATTTGCTGATCTCGGTGCTGATCTGGATCTTCCGGCCGCAGGCCGCCCTGGAAGGCTACTTCAGCATTACATCCGAAGGCCTGCTGTCGCTGCTGGTGATATCCCTGCTCTTTTTTCTGATCTCAATCTATACCATCGCCTATCTCAAAGCTTCGAATATTCGGTCCGAGCATCTTTTCACGGGCTCCATGCTGCTCTTTCTGGCCACCATGACCATGGTCACCATTTCGGATCATATAATGGTGATGTGGATCGCCATCGAAGCCACCACCCTGGCCAGCGCACCGCTGATCTACACCCATCGCTCCGCAGCTTCCATCGAAGCCACCTGGAAGTATGTGTTGATCTGCTCGGTGGGAATTGCTTTGGCCCTGTTGGGGTCGGTCCTGATCTCTCTGTCCATGGATCTGGGCGGCGTGGACGCACCAGTGGCCTTCTCAAGCCTGACAGCGGTGGCCACCCAATTGGACGCCTTCTGGCTCAAGACCGGGTTCGTCTTCATCCTGGTGGGCTACGGCACCAAAATGGGCCTGGCCCCCATGCACACCTGGCTGCCGGACGCCCATAGCGAGGCGCCCAGCCCGGCATCGGCCCTGCTCTCCGGCGTGCTGCTCAACTGCGCCTATCTGGGCATATTCAAAACCAACAAAATCATGCACGCGGCCGGACTCGGCGATTTCTCCGGCATGGTGCTGATTGTCTTCGGCCTGGCGTCCATCCTGGCTGCCGCCACCTTTATCTTGAAACAGACCGAATACAAACGGCTACTGGCCTACTCGAGCATCGAGAACATGGGCATCATCGCATTCGGCACCGGCGTCGGCGGCATCGGGGTCTACGGCGCCGTGCTTTGTCTGATCCATCACAGCCTGATCAAATCGTCGCTCTTTCTCTCCTCCGGCAATATCCTGCTGGGCTACGGCAGCCGCCTGATCGACGGCACCGGCAAGCTGGCCAAGCGCATGCCCAAAACGTTTGTGGCTTTTTTCGGCGGCTTTGCGGGCATCTCCGGTTTTCCGCCTTTCGGTATCTTTCTCGGTGAGCTCTTTATCATCCTCGGCGCCTTTCGCAGCGGTCACTATATCGCCGTCGGGCTGTTTATTTTAAGCATTTGCGCCATCTTTGCCGGGTTTGCCAACCACACCATGAAAATGGCCTTCGGCGACGCCGAGGCCGAGGCGCGCATCGAAGAGAAACCCACCATGGTCTGGCCCCAATATGCCTTGTTGTTCACCTCAGTGGTGCTGTGCTTCTGGATGCCCGGCACCCTCTCCCAAACCATTGCCCAGGCAGTTCAAACCATTGGCGGGGGGTTTTAATGCAAACGGAGTTCCTACCGATCGAAAACGGCTCGGCCGTTACCCGGGACCGGGTGCCGCACCTGAGCTTTGAGGGCTTTCGCGCCCAGGCGCTGGACCTGGCGGATCAGGGCGCCAAAGTGGTCCATTTCTTCGCTTATCCGGACGGCGATACCATCAAACTTCTGGCCGTTTTGCGAACTGACCGGCTGCTTATGGCAGGCTGCGACGCTCCCGAACGCTATACCGCCCTGTGTGTCCAAAGCGAGCCCTTTCATATGTTCGAGCGGGAGATTGCCGAACAATTCGGCATCGTCCCGGAAGGACATCCTTGGCTCAAGATGGTGCGTTACCACGAAAACTTCGGCGGCCGGCCCGATGTGTTCGGCAACGATTACCGTCAGGATATTCCCGGCAACTATCCCTACTATCAGGTAGCGGGTGACGAGATCCACGAAGTGGCCGTGGGGCCGGTGCACGCCGGTGTGATCGAACCGGGCCATTTCCGCTTTAACTGCATCGGCGAGCGCGTCCTGCACCTGGAGATTCAACTTGGATACCAGCACCGAGGCGCCGAACAGTTGATGCTCAGCGCCCCGATCCAGCGCCGTTCCGTCATGGCCGAGTCCATCGCCGGCGACACAGCCATCGGCCACAACCTGTGCTTTTCGCAAGGGGTCGAGGCCTTGACCGGCAGCGTGCCGGACGAGGGCGCCCGAATCATTCGCACCATCGCTCTAGAACTCGAGCGCATCGCCAACCATGTGGGCGATCTGGGCGCCCTGAGCGGCGACGTGGCCTTTCTGCCGCCGGCCAACTATTTTGGCCGCATGCGCGGCGACTTTTTAAATTGTACCTTGTGGATGTGCGGCAACCGCTTCGGCAAGGGTTTGGTTCGACCCGGCGGTGTTCGGTTCCCCATGACCGATGACGATCGCAACACGTTAACAGAGCGGATCCGGGAGCTCAAACAGCAAGTCTCCCACGTAATCGATTTGCTGTTCGGCACCGTCAGCGTACGCGCACGCTTTGAAGGGTGCGGCACCGTGAGCATGGATGACGCCGGCCATCTTGGGCTGGTGGGCCCGGCCGGCCGCGCCTGCGGGCTCTCCTACGATGCCCGCCGGGTTTTCCCAACCGAACATTACCCGAATCTGGAAATCCCGGATTACGGCCCGTCCAGCGGCGATGTCTATGCCCGGGCCCGGGTGCGGGCCGATGAAGTATTGCAGTCCATCGATATCATACTGGGACTGCTCGAATCACCGATAGAGACCCAGTGCGTGGAGAGCGGCACTTTGGCTCTGGCTCCCGATTCCATCGCTGTCACCCTCAATGAGGCATGGCGAGGCGAGGTCTCCCACTGCCTCATCACGAATGGAGCCGGCGACATCCAACGCTACAAAATCAAGGATCCGTCGTTTCACAACTGGAACGGGCTGGCCATGTCGCTGCGGGACACGGGGATTTCCGACTTTCCCCTCAACAACAAGAGCTATAACCTGTCGTACTGCGGATTCGATCTGTGATCGGAGGCCGCTAGTCAAAACGGTCTCTAACCGAAAACCGAAGAGAAAAACCGATGCTCAACACGCTGAAAAACCGATTTGAACAAGGC
>JASFGJ010000023.1:0-14671 GCA_050123815.1 Desulfobacteraceae bacterium | reverse complement strand
GCCATTTTGTAACCTCTAACAGTTCTTCACGGGAAAACGGGTTGCTTGTGACAAAAGCAAAAAAGTTTTTAACATCTTCTAAACTTTTAAAATTTATCTTTTTCTCATCGGGTGTAACTGGGTCCAGAACAGATTTTATACAGTATACCCTGGAATCATGAACAAATTCTCCTACATGATTATATCTCCTTATCTCAAAGGATCAGCTCTTCGTTGGTCAATCCGAATCGAGCCTCGTGCTATTTCGATACACCTTTTTTTGTAAATGATTTTCCGCAACAAGCTTTTTTAGTCTATATTCTGCAATTTCGTTGGAGATCCCAACCGCCGGTTACATTGCCCATGGGGCCGCCACCCTTGCGATTTTGTTGAATATAGCGATACTCGATACGGCCGAAATTGATCCGTATCGTTTCAGCGGGAAATTTGCCCGCCATACCCCTGCCTCTGGTGGTGACCACGCGGCTGATAATGCAGTTCTGCAACGTGTATACCATGTAAGGTTGCTTTTCGGTTCCGGCACGGCACAATTCGACAACGATCTTGTCGATATGAGTGCCGGCCGCGCAAGCCAGTGCCAGATTGGGCGAGCTTTTATCGATCAGCTTCCTGACAATAAAATTTGAAAAGTCGGTTCGTTCCGCGCTGGCCCCTCCGCAGCTGCTGGCTGTGGCTGAAACTTCCTGTCTTACACCGATGCCGAAACGGACAATTTCGATCCAGCCGGTGTGTTTTTCATCGGTGCTTTCTCCCTCAATTCCATCTATTTTCAAATAGGCGTCGAATCCCATTGTTTTCCCCTCAACACATGTCAAAAGGTTACTCACAAAGGGCCAGGTTGAATTAAAGCTGAGCCAAAGAAAAGTCTGATGTGGATCTGCAAAGGCTCTAAGACACCCCGAGAACAAGGGCTCTGTTAATGCTGCATATTATCAATGGTTGATAATATGCAGGTGCCTATGCGTAGGTTGGATCAAATCTCCCAATCGTGTACATCCGGGCGTGCTGGATGTCAAACGATTTTTCGATAACTACCATTATGCCGATCCTGTATGATTGGTGCGATCGATGGGCCATGAACTCAGCAGAGGGCTAACTCGTTTGAAGTAATCCTTTGAACCCATGTCGTCCCGCTCATTCGAGCGGGATGTCCTGGGCCGGGACCTGAACGCAACAACGGGCTACCTCGTTGGAAGTAGCCCGTTGCATGGGAAGAATGGCGTCCCCAAGGGGATTTGAACCCCTGTCGCTGGCGTGAAAGGCCAGTGTCCTGGGCCAGGCTAGACGATGGGGACGCAAACTGTATGTCTTTTGTTGTGCCCCCTTTCGGAGCCACCCTGTCGTCCCGCTTGAAAAGCGGGATGTCCTGGGCCAGGCTAGACGATGGGGACGCAAACTTTATGTCGTATTTTCTGGTGGGCCGTGCTGGGCTCGAACCAGCGACTCTCTGCTTAAAAGGCAGATACTCTACCGACTGAGTTAACGGCCCTCCCAATGAAACAAAGCTACCTACCCTGAACGATGTTGTTTGTCAACCCAAAATCAGATTTTATTCAACGTTAGGGTTTTAATTTTTCCAAAATGCTGGGACCAACAATATCAGGACGGTATAGATCTCCAGGCGCCCCAGCAGCATGCACCAGATCAGCAGCCATTTGCCCAAGACCGGAATAGCCGCAAAATTTTCGACGGGGCCCACCATTCCGAAACCCGGGCCAATATTGCCAATGCAGGCGACGACGGCGGAAAAGGCGGTTGTAAAATCCACGCCGGTGGCGGCAAGCAAAACCGTCGATATGGCAAACAACCCGAGATAAAGCGCCAGAAATCCAAGGACGCTGCGCATCACATCGTCGGGAACGGTCCGGCCGCCGATTTTGATGGCGGTTACCGCCCGCGGATGGACCAGGGTGAACAGCTCCTTATGGCAAAACTTGAAGCAGAGCATGATCCGCAGGCACTTCATTCCACCACCCGTGGAGCCGGCCGAGCCGCCCAAAAACATGCACAGCAGAAGAATCAACTGCGACATGGCCGGCCATTGTTCATAATCGGCGGTGGCAAATCCGGTGGTGGTGACAATCGATACGACCTGAAAGGTGCCGTAGCGGATCGCCTCGCCGATGGTCTGATAGACGCTGCCCAGTACATTCCAGCTGACGATGATGGAAAGCACTGCCACGGTGCCCAGAAAAAACCGGCACTCCGGATCTTTCCAAAAGGCAAGTGGGCGACCCCGTAATAGTTGGTAGTGCAGTGAGAAATTGATGCCGGCCAGCACCATGAAAATAATCAGCACGATGTCAAAATAGAGATTCCCGAATTGTGCAATCGACCCGTTCTGGGTTGAAAAGCCTCCCGTTGGCAGGGTGGTAAAGGCGTGGCACAAGGCATCGAAAAAACTCATGCGGCCGATCATCAGCAGGATCACCTCGACGGCCGAAAAAAGGGCGTAGACTTTCCACAGGATCACCGCGGTTTCCCGGATGCGCGGTTTGAGTTTATCAGGTACGGGGCTGGGCACTTCGGCGCGGTAGAGTTGCATGCCGCCAACACCTAAAAAAGGCAAAATGGCTATGGAGAGCACAATGATGCCCATTCCGCCCAGCCATTGAATGAAACTGCGCCAGAGCAGCAGTCCCTTTGGCAATGCTTCGATATCGCTAAGAATGGACGCACCGGTGGTTGTAAACCCGCTGACCGATTCGAACACGGAATTGACGAAGGCCCAGCCGGTCGCATCAAAATAGAACGGCAGCGCGCCGAAAAATCCCACGGCTGTCCAGCCCAGGGTTACGATGGCCATTCCCTCACGCTGGCTGATCTGCGGTGCCTGCTGTTTGCGAAAGAGAAGATAAAAAATACCGCCCGTTAAAATTGTGATCCCCATCGCAACCAGCAACGGTCTGACGCTGCTGTCCTGATAATAGAGGCCTGCGGCCAGCGGCACCAGCATGGTCAGGCCGAAAACCAGCACCAAGGCCCCTACCACATTAAAAATGTAGCGCCATCGCATCAAAAGTACTCCACCTTGACGGCTAGAATTTTTTCGATTCCGGAAATGGCGCTGCGCTTGGCGAAAATGATGATATGGTCTTCAGGCTCGATAACGCTGTCGCCGGTGGGAATGATAATGCCCTCCCCGCGGATAATGCCGGCCACGATGGCCCCTTTGGGAAAAGCGATTTTTTTCAGGGGCTTTGCCACGATATCGGAAGTCTCCAGTGCCAGGGCTTCCAGGACCTCGGCCTGTTCGCCTTTCAGTGAGATGGCAGACAGGACTTTGCCGCGCCGAATATGTTGAAGAATGGTATTAATCGCTGAAAGCCGCGGGCTGACGACCTGTTCGATCCCGATGGTCTTCATCAAAGGGAAATAGCTGAATTTGCTGATACGTGTGATGGCCTTACCGGCCCCGAGTTGCCGGGCCAGCAGAGAAGACAATATATTGGTCTCTTCATCCTTGGTCAGTGTGACCACCACATCCATCTCGCCAATATTCTCTTCACTGAGCAGCCCCTGATCCGACCCATCCCCATGCAGCACAATGGTTTTGTTCAATCGCTCGGCCAGATCGGCACATCGATCGGCCTGCTTCTCAATGATCTTGCAATAAATCGACTGCTCTTCCAGCTGAACGGCAAGGCGGTAGCCGATTCGCCCCCCGCCGATGATCATCACCCGTTTGACCGGCTCGGCATGTTTGTCAAACACCGACAAGGTGTCGAGCAGTTGATCGTCTTCACAGATAAAATAGATCAAATCACCCGGTTGCAGACGGTCCCCGCCGCTTGGTATGATGACCTCTTCCTCACGCACGATGGCGGCAATCAAAACGCGGCGATTGTCCAGCAATTGGGGCAGTTCTGACAATCTTGCACCGGTCAATCGCGTGTTGCGCTCCAGGTAGATGCCGACAAACTTGATCCGGCCGTCCGCAAACTCGCCGACATCAACCGCACCGGGAACGTGCATCAATCGTTGGATGGTCTTGACCACCTCGATTTCCGGATTGATAACCGTTTCGATATGCGGCGCCTGTTCGCGGAAGGTGTCGTAGTATTGATCGAAGCCGGCGTCCCTTAGTCGTGCCAGTTTCTTGGTGCCCGGCGACAGAAGATTGGCGACCAGGCAGGCCACCAGATTGGCTTCATCGCTATCGGTAACGGCCAGCAGGATTTCGGCTTCCTTGATGCCGGCCTCGTCCAACACCGACGGATTGCTGCCGGAACCGATCAGTGTCTGAACATCGATCGACTCTGCGATTCGCCGCACTGCATCCGGATCTTTATCGATGACGACGACGTCTTTGTTTTCAAATGCGAGGCGGCTTGCAATATGGTAGCCAACCTCACCTGCCCCCACAATAAGGATTTTCAAAGCTCTCTTCCCTTCAATGAAAGATAGCCTTTACCACCGTATCAGCATGGCTCCATAGGTAAATCCCGCACCGAATGCATCGAGCAGCAGCAATTGCCCCTCTTTGATACGACCATCACGGACAGCCTCATCCAACACTGTGGGAATGGTGGCTGACGAGGTGTTGCCATAGCGATCCACATTGATCAGCACTTTTTCGGACGGAAGTCCCAATCGCTGTGCAACAGCTTCCAGGATTCGCTGGTTGGCTTGATGGGGAACAAACCAGTCCACCATGTCGATGGTAATGCCATTGTTCGACAATGCGGTCTGGGCAATACCGGTCAAGGTCCTGACCGCGACTTTGAAGATTTCGCGGCCGTTCATGACCATTTTTCCCCCGTTGCCGCTGGAAGCACTATCGGGACAGAACGCGATTTGCTCGGGAGTGGGTATAAACAGAAGCTCACCAAATTTCCCGTCCGAGCTTAAATGCCACGACATGATTCGTCGTTCACTGTCGGCAGAGACGCCTTCAACCACGGCAGCGCCGGCGCCATCGCCAAAAAGGATGCACGAGGAGCGATCTTTCCAATTCAGATAGGGATGAAGAACTTCCGAACCGACGACCAGAGCTGTTTTGGTTTGCCCGGTCTGTATGAATTGGGCAACGGTTGCCAGTCCGTAGACAAAGCCGGTGCATGCGGCATTAATGTCCATGGCCCAGGCGTTGTTGGCCCCTATTTTCTCCTGAAGCCAGCAGGCAGTGGAGGGTATCATCGTATCGGGTGAGCAGGTTGCGACAATGATCTGATCGATATCAGACGGTTTTTTACCTGCCATTTCAAGGGCTTGAATAGAAGCTTGGGCTGCGAGGGATGCACTGGGTACCCGATCGTTGGAGACGTCGGCATAGCGCCGTTCACAAATTCCCGTACGCTCCCGAATCCATTGGTCGCTGGTCTCAACGCCAAGTTCGGCCAATTTTGTTGAAAGGTCTGTATTGGTTACCCGATTGGGGGGAAAAGCCGAACCGGTACCTGTTATTTTTGCGGCAATTGTCATGGCCGTTGCCAGTCTCCTTGTGTGTGCTCATTTTTTTCAACGGCTGCTTTGTA
The DNA here is from genome assembly GCA_050123815.1 of Desulfobacteraceae bacterium. GTDB lineage: Bacteria > Desulfobacterota > Desulfobacteria > Desulfobacterales > Desulfosarcinaceae > JARRKU01. The sequence goes on along the minus strand of JASFGJ010000023.1, from coordinate 9,194 downwards.
ATGACATTGCATGGTTATAATGAATACCAGCGGCACTATCGCCAAACACCTTGCAGCAATTTAAATCTTTCATCAGCCGGCCGATTCGGTCGGCAACGCTCAGCCTCTGAATCTCATCATATAAAACGTTGAATTAACAATATTTAGAATATGATTCCGATCCAAAACCGAGCAAAAATTACTAATGAAATCCCTGAAGGATGTCAAGATCTTTTATTTGACAGCACCTGAGCTGTCGTCCGATCGTGTTTTGAGCCCGGCAAGCAAGCGTGCGTGGATATTATCAAAGCCGCCGTTGGACATGATGAGAACCACATCCCGCGGCTTTGCATTTCGCAACAGGCCGGCGATGATGGCATCCGTATCTGGAAAGTATCTGGCGCTGTGTCCGCGCTTTTGAAGGTCCTCTACCAATTGCTTTGAAGAAAACCGTTCTTTTTCCGGTATCTTGTCCAGCATCGGCGGCTGTCGAATTAAAATCATGTCCGCCGCATCAAAGGCGGCTGCATATTGCGCTTGAAAGATGTTTCGCCGACTTGAGTTGGTGCGCGGCTCAAATACGGCAATCAAGCGTCGACGACCGTAGAAATTCTTCACAGCCTCGACAGTGGCCTTGACGGCTGTGGGATGATGGGCAAAATCATCGATCACGGCTATGTCGTCTTCGATTCCCCGAACCTCCTGCCTGCGACGGACGCCTTGAAATGTCCGGGTTGCCTGCTGAAGCGCCTCCTTATCGATTTGCAAACGGTGCCCGACAGCAATACCGGCGAGCAGGTTGCACAGATTGTGGTTGCCGATCATGCGGGTTTTAAATTCGGCCCACAATCGGCCCTTTCGCCACACCTCGAAATAGGTAAATTGGGCATCCGTTCGGACCCGCCCCAGGCGCCAGGTTGAGCGATGATCCCGGCCGTAAGGAAACACCTGGCAGCCGGCATGGTGCAACAGTTGGCGTACATTGTCATCCTGATCAAAGGCCACCAGGCCGGCCGATGGCTTAAGGCGCGACAGCATGCCGATGAACACACTTTTGACATGGTCAATATCACGAAAAATGTCGGCATGATCAAACTCGATGCCGGTCAGTACGGCGGCCTCGGGTGTATAGTGCCAGAACTTGGGCCCCTTGTCGAAATAAGCGGTATCGTACTCATCGCCTTCCAGGACGATATACTGTCCCTGCCCCACTTCAAAACTGCTATTGAAGTTCGAAACAATACCACCGATCAGAAATGAGGGATTCAAGCCGGCGCTGTGCAGCATCCAGGCAATAAAGGAAGATGTCGTCGTTTTGCCATGAGTCCCGGTAACGACGATCTGTTTTTTACCGGCAGCGGCAAAGGTATTGATGGCTTCGGGCATGGAACAATACGTCAACCCGGCCTGTTGCATGGCGATAACTTCCGGGTTATCCTTGGATACGGCATTTCCGACGATCACCAGATCCGGAGCCGGTGTGATGTGATCGGCATGGTAACCGCTGTATATTTTTATTGCCCTGGACTTCAGGAAATCGCTCATTGGCGGATAGACATTCTGGTCAGAGCCTGTTACCCGATAGCCCAGTTCCTTGAGCATACAGGCCAGCGCACCCATGGCTGTTCCACAAACCGCGATAAGATGGATGTGCCGTACGTCGTCAGGTATCTCATTGCTTGTTAATCGTGACATAACAAATCCTTTTCTTCGGCAGCTGACCTTATTCATATAGAATTTGACGAATTTGCACAAGCCATGCCCGGCAACTGTTCCATTTGACATTTTCAATCAAAATGCTTTTTATGAGAGAATTATGCATGAGAAGGATCTGGAACAATTTCACAAGTTGCTCGATCGGGTCGATCTGGAATCAGGCCGGATCACCATTTTGACGGGTGCCGGAATATCGGCGGAAAGCGGTATCCCTACCTTTCGGGGACCGGAAGGCTATTGGACCATCGGCTCCAAGGTCTATCAGCCCCAACAAATGGCCACCTACCGAATGTTTCGTCAAAACCCGGATGCCGTATGGCAATGGTATCTGTACCGCCTGGGTGTCTGTCAAAAGGCAAAACCAAACCCCGGCCATTATGCCCTGGTCGATTTGGAGCGCATCGTGCAAGAGCGCTTCACACTGATCACCCAAAATGTCGATAATCTCCATTTGGCAGCCGGCCAGACCTTGGAACGTACATTCCAGATTCATGGCAATATCTTTTATGTTCGATGCAGTGCCGACTGTCATCAGGCGGTTTATCCCCTGCCGCGCGCAGTGGCTGCAAAAGACAAGAGTGAGCCGTTAAGCGCCATTGAACGCGACCTGCTGCAATGCCCCAGATGCCGCCAGCGATTGAGACCCCATGTTCTGTGGTTCGATGAAACCTACAATGAGCACCACTACCACCTCGAAAGCACCATCGCAGCGGCCCGCCGAACATTACTGTTGCTAGTGATTGGAACCTCCGGAGCCACAAACCTTCCCAATCAAGTTGTGGCCGAGGTCATCCGGAACAACGGGTATCTGGTCGACATCAATATTGAAACCAATCCATTCGGCCAACTGGCACAGCAATATCCCAAAGGGTTGGCCATTCGGCACCCCAGCGCTGCGGCACTGGAACGTCTGGTTGCCGGCATCGAGTCGCGAACCAGGAGATTGCAGCCACCTCAAGTGGATAAGTAAAAGCGCTTGATCGATTTGACACCATTTCACATCTCAGTTATGATGCCTTTAAGTGTGCATTTAAGTTTACCCCGAGTGCATATTCATATAATATAGGGACTTATCGATAGCTTAGTGAACTGCCGTTTTGCTGCGATTCACTGAAATTCGACACGCATTATGCATTGACAACCTGGCAGTTGCTGAAGCCCAAATGCGTTATCACAACCCATATCAGCCAACCAACTGCCACACGCAGGGAATTGGAAGGATCTGCAAACGCCTAACATGACTTAGCAAGGATCAAGTTGATCTCAAGGTTTTGCTGGGCGAACCGATAGTCCTTTTTGGGACAGATAATTCATTACTGGCCAACGATCATTTAACATAACATTGGATTAATAATGGTAAAAAAAATTTCGGAAAGCAATGCAGCGCTGATACAACATCTAAAGGAGATCTCCACGTGGGTCTCTTCGGTGCATGACCTGGACAAGCTACTGGAGCTGATTATTGAATCGGCGGCACGCGTTGTGAAGGCGAAGGCCGCCTCACTGCTGCTGGTGGAAGCCAAAAGCAACACCCTCTATTTTCAGGTCGCCACTGGAGAAAAAAAGAATGAGGTCAAAGATTACCGCGTCAAGATGGGCCAGGGGATCGCCGGTCATGTCGCGCTGACCGGAGAACCGTTGTTAATAGAGGATGTAAGCAACGATCCCCGATGGTATAAAGAAATCAGCGAATCTTTGGGCTTTGAAACGCAATCCATCGCCTGCGTGCCGTTACGGATTGAGAAGGAAATCATTGGAGTTGTCCAGCTAATCGACAAGGAAAACGGACGCCCGATCAAAAGCAGCGATATGATGTTGCTGGATGAATTTGCCTCTTTGGCCGCACTGGCGATCAGAAACGCACAGAATATACAGGCAACAAAGCAGGAAATCCGTGATCTTCGCGAAGAACTCAAGGTGCGGCACCAGATCATTGGAAAAAGCCAAGCGATCGAAAATGTTATTTCCGACGGCCTCAAGGTGGCCAATTCCAAGGCCAGCGCCCTGATATTGGGAGAAAGCGGAACCGGAAAGGAGCTGCTGGCACGTCTGATCCATCGTGCCGGCCCACGTAAAGACAAACCTCTGGTGATTTTAAACTGCGCCGCAATGCCCGAATCGCTGCTGGAAGATGAGCTGTTTGGACACGAAAAAGGCGCGTTCACCGGCGCTGTCAACCGAAAGATAGGCAAATTCGAGCTGGCGGATGAGGGCACCATTTTCCTGGATGAGATCGGTGAAATGACGCCCGGTATGCAGGCAAAGCTGCTGCGCGTATTGCAAGAAGGCAATTTTTACCGCGTAGGCGGCAATGTTCCCATATCGGTCGACGTTAGGGTGCTGTCTGCCACCAACAAAAAACTGGATGAAGAGGTTAACGAAGGACGCTTCCGGGAAGACCTGTACTACCGGCTCAACGTGGTTCAGATCAATATGCCGACGCTGCGTGAGCGGGCCGAGGACATCCCGCTGCTGGCCGAACATTTTCTGGAAATTTTCAAGAAAGAAACGATTAATCCCAACCTGAACATATCGAAATCCGCGATGGAAAAGATGGTGCAATACGATTGGCCTGGAAATATCAGGGAACTGCGAAATGCGATTGAACGTGCCGTGGTTATGGGAAACGGAAAAGAAATCGTGCCTCAGGACCTGCCCATCCGCACGGCTCGCGCCAGCTACCCCGGACTTCAGATCGGTCTAACCCTGGAAGAGGCCCTGAATCGCTTTAAGAAAGAGTTCATTATCCTGAATCTTAAACATACCGATGGCAACAGAAGCAAGGCCGCAAAGGTCATGGATATTCAACGGACCTATCTATCACGGCTGATTTCCAAATATGATCTTAAAGGCATCTAACGCGTGTCCATCCACAGCGGGTGACAACAATCGTCCCATCGATTGTCAAAAAATGTCACCGTTGCAGTGCCTTGCCGTCGACATATTGACCGCTCCTCGGGAGCGCAGGCGCACATTTTTTGTTCAAACCTGTAAAATCAACTACATATTGTGGTTTTGAGACCTTCATAGCCGACTGCGGCTCCTGCCAAATCGCACCAGATCGGTAACACAGGAACATTTACTTCCGGCATCATAATTGCATGATAACTTATGACAAATTTGGATAGAGATCAATAAATGACGGAAAAAGATCGCTCAATGAAATATTATATCCCAAACATGGCTGAAAATCACAAGGCAGCGTCGTTGATCCCCAACTTTTACAGTGTTGAGTTCGCCATGGATTCACCCCATCCGGTTTACCAGTTTAAATTGTGGCATTCAGATCGTGACGCCCTGTTTTTATTGATTAAAGATAATTCGGAACTGCTTTCCCAATTAAAGGTCGGCACAGTTATGCCGATGAAGTATTACAGCGATGATTTGCATCAACGGACACAGGTAAGAAAGACACAGATCAGACAAATTGTCAGTGAAACACAAGGCCGTTTTCAGGGGCATTACCGGATCGAACTTGAAATTTTGGAAAAACCGCCGATGCCCATGATGCAATAAACTAAAGACTTGACAGTCACAAAACAATCGAGCAGGTCAAATGGCGAAGCATTACACACTCTTATTTATCGACGACAAGGGAAATCCCGTTCGAGAAACGCTGGTTTCGAAGCGCTTTATCCGAGTGGTCTCAATTTTTATTTTAATGCTTCTTTCCGTCATCGGCGTCGGTGGGTATCATTATCTGCAACTGCATCACGCCGTTGCCGATCGGAGCATCCTGGTCTCCAAACTGGATGAACAGGCAGCCCAGGTTGAAAGCCAACGCAGGCAGATTCAGACATTTGCGCAAGATATCAACAACTTAAAATCAAGCCTGATGTCGCTGAACGATTTCGAGCAAAAGATTCGAATCATGGCCAATCTGGAACACAAGCCGGAGCACGCATCACTATTTGCCATCGGAGGCTCACTGCCCGAAGATCTGGATTCCGATATCTCTTTGAAGCAGGACCATGACCGCCTGATGCGTCAAATGCATGATCATATGGGGCAGGTGGAACAAGCCACTTCGGTTCAGGAAAACAGTTTTTCAACCTTACTCAAGTCATTGGAAAGTAAGCGTAATCTGTTAGCTGCGACACCATCGCTGCGTCCAACGAACGGATGGATCTCCTCCAGCTTTGGATATCGTGTATCGCCGTTTACCAGCCGACGAGAGTTCCACAAAGGATTAGACATCGCCACGCGCAAAGGATCACCGATTATTGCACCGGCCGATGGCGTGGTCACCTTTGCCGGAAAAAAATGGCTAATGGGCAATATGGTGACCTTGGATCATGGCTACGGCATGCTGACTCGCTACGGCCATATCTTTAAAATACTAAAGAAAAAAGGTGAGCGGGTAAAACGCGGGGAGGTTATCGCGTTGGTCGGCAATACCGGCCGCAGCACCGGCCCGCACTTGCACTATGAAGTCCGGTTGAACGGAGTTCCGGTCAACCCGATTAAATATATCTTGGACTGATGGATCGCGCCGTTCACGCAAAGTGAATGTTTTTTAAAACCAACACTGTATACTTAAGTATCCCTTCTTTGACCTACAGCGAAGCGAAAACCTCCGCCGCCGCCGCAATTGTCTCATCGATGGCGGCTTGATCGTGGGCCGCCGACACGAAGGAGGCTTCAAACTGGGACGGCGCCAGGTAGATCCCACGGCTCAGCATTCCCTGATAGTAAGCGGCAAAACGATCGAGATCCGAGCGTTTGGCATCGGCATAATTCCGGACCGGACCCTCTGCAAAGAAAAGGCCCATCATGGAGCCCACGCGAGTGGCTGTTAGGGTAATACCGGCTTGGGCGGCAGCCGCGGTCAACCCGTGAGACAGGCGTTGCGCCATGCCATCGAGTTGCTCGTAGAAACCCGGCTTTCCAATCTGCTTCAAGGTAGCGATACCGGCAGCCATGGCCAGCGGATTGCCCGATAGGGTGCCGGCCTGATACACCGGACCGGAAGGCGCCACTTGAGACATCAAGTCTCGACGTCCGCCATAGGCGCCGACAGGAAGGCCGCCGCCAATTATCTTCCCAAAGCATGTCAGATCCGGAACGACGCCATAGAGTTGTTGTGCGCCGCCATAGGCCACACGAAATCCAGTCATGACTTCGTCAAATATCAACAGGCACCCACACTGATCGCACAGTTGCCTGAGGCGCTGTAAAAATCCTTCTACCGGCGGCACCAATCCCATGTTCCCCGCAATTGGCTCAACAATCACAGCCGCCAACCGATCGCCTTTGACTTGCATCAGGTTTTCAAGGGCAGCGATGTCGTTATAGGGCAAGGAGAGCGTCTTTTCGATAAACGCCTGTGGTACGCCCGAGCTTCCGGCGATGGCCAGGGTGGCAACCCCCGAACCGGCATCCACGAGCAATGCATCGGCATGACCATGGTAGCACCCGTCGAATTTAACCAACAGATCTCGACCGGTGGCGCCGCGGGCAAGCCGGATCGCGCTCATCGTGGCTTCGGTCCCGGAGTTGACCATACGGACCATCTCGACAGAAGGAACCGCCTCGACCACCAGCTGGGCCAGTTCGATTTCCATCTCCGTTGGGGCGCCAAAGCTCGTGCCTTGGGATAGCGCGTCCGTCAATGCTTGAACCACCGCCGGATGCCCATGCCCCAAAATCATGGGTCCCCAGGACCCGACATAATCGATGAATTGATTGCCGTCGGCATCCGTCAATCGGCATCCCTGAGCGCTCCGGATAAAGTGCGGATCGGCACCCACCGAGCGGCAGGCGCGAACAGGACTATTTACCCCACCGGGTATCAACGTTTGAGCACGGGCCATCAGTTGTTTCGATTGATCGTTTTTCATTGAGCACGGATCCTTTCAGAATGTTCGCATGTGGGTTGTTTGTTGGAGTAAAGTTTGGCAATAACAGACTCTATCTAGTGGGTCAAACGATTTGACATTCTGTCAATCAGCCTCCATATAGACGTTAAGATATCCTGACATCGGATCGCGCTTATAGCGCCTGAAGCAGACTCTGGAGTATGAAAACGCAATCCAAAGCGATAAAAGGTGCCGGCAAGTTTTTGACCTATGTATTGGGCAGGCATCCGGATGAATTCGGACTGGTGCCTGACCAGGACGGTTTTTTACCTGTCAAGGAACTGCTCAAGGCCCTGCATGAAGAAGAGGGCTGGCGCCATGTGCGCTCAGGTCTGCTGAACGAGCTGCTGATCAGTGCCAGGCCGGCACCCATCGAAATCGATGGCAATCTGATACGGGCCGCAGATCGAGGTCGTTTGCCGAAAATCTCCGAGGCCATTGATCTGCCTAAGGTGCTCTATATAGCGATTCGCAGAAAGGCATACACGTCGGCAATTGAAAAAGGTCTCAGGGCCGGCGGCAGGCCCCGCCTTATCTTGTCATCGGATAAAGCCATGGCACTGCGTATCGGTATGAGAAGAGACAACCAACCCGTCTTATTGAGTGTACAGGTTCAAAAAACACAAGAACAAAACGTTGTCTATCATCAATTTGGCAACAACCTGTTTTTGACCGATCGGATACCGGCCGGTACTTTCAGCGGCCCCGCCCCCCCGAAACCAAAACCGGTTGCTCCCAGAGAAGGAACAAAAAAAGTATCGGAGCCATTGCCCGCAGAACCGGCTGCCGGAAGCTATTTGGTCGCCATCGACGAGCTGGTGGATCCCAAACAATCGGCCCGGCAACGCCGTCAAAAGCAGAAAGAGCGCCAGAAAGAGCGACGTCATGCACGAAAACGGAAAAACGATCGATATGGATAATTTTCACTCTGCCCCGAAATTAAATTGACAATCAAAATTAAACTTGGTACGTGAGTCATTTGTTTTTGGGCCGTTAGCTCAACTAGGCAGAGCACCTGACTCTTAATCAGTAGGTTGAAGGTTCGATTCCTTCACGGCCCACCATGTTTAACGGCTGACTGATCGGCCGACATCACTATTAACGTTGCTTATCCTTGCTCCGATCCAGTATCGGGGCTCTATCAGCCAGAAGGAGGTTGTATGCGACGGTACGAAACCATTGCGATCATCGATCCCGACATTTCAGAGGATGATCGTACATCCCTATTGACCCGAATCAAAGAGATCATACCCCAGCAAGAGGGGGTCGTTTTTAAAGAAGATCTCTGGGGCTCCCGTAAGCTTGCCTACCCCATCAAGAAAAAGCCGCGAGGCTACTACGCCCGCTATGATTACTGCGGCCTGGGTAACGCCGTGGAAGAGCTGGAACGGTTCTTTCGGATTGATGACCGGATATTGAAATACCTGACCGTGCTTCTGGACCCGGACGCTGATCCGGAAAAAATCAAGGCGGAGATTGACGAAGCCGAAGCCGCATCTGCTGAAATAACAGAAGCCGCCAAACCGGATGTGGCACCCGCTGCCGAAGTGGAAAGCAAACCGGTCGACGAAAAACCGGCAGAAACCGAAGCTCCGAAAGCCGCCGGCGATGAACCGGATTCACCGGCACCCGCAGATGAAA
>JASFGJ010000022.1:0-14761 GCA_050123815.1 Desulfobacteraceae bacterium | reverse complement strand
TTGTGCCGGCGCACGATGGCATCGGCGGTTTCTACCTGGCGTTTGTCTATCACGCGGTCCACTCCGGTTACAGCGACGATGATGCGAATAATTGCTTCGGAAAATCCGCCTCGACGGGCGTTCTGTCGGGCAAACGCCGACTCCCGGCGCCGCAAAAGGTCGATCTGTTCTTCGGTGTGCTCCTGGCCCTCGGAAGGCGTTTGTTCTCCCCACCAAAAGGTGACCCATGGATTGTTGTAGACCGAGTTAAAGATCCACTCCTGCATCCTGTCCCGGGTGTCCCGATAGAGGTTGAGAGCTGCTGTCATGCAGTTGGAAAAACAGGTTTCGGCAGCGACAAACGGATTTTCAGGGGATGCCGGACGCCGGTTTTGTTTTACCAGCGAGGACCAGGCGGCCAGCGGCCAGACAAAGGGGTTGGCGTCGGACCAAAGTGTACGCTGAAGCCGTAAAGGGTGTAACTGCCGCAGCATTTCGGCCGTCCAGGGCGTGGTCAGGGAGCGCACCCAGGGCTGAACCCACGTGCGGTAGAGGGCATCGTTGGCTTGGGATATGGCGGCCACCGGCACAAAAGCCTCTTCATCTTCCAAGCCATCGTCCAGAGCCAGAATATCATCCATGTCACGCGCCTCAAACTGCACGGTATAATCTTCCATGTCGGAATTGGAGGCGTCGGCCGTGATAACCATTTCGTAAAGTCCGGGCACCAGGTACTCAATCATCTTCAGACAGCCGATAATCTGACGATGCTCTTTGCTGGCCACCTTTCCAGAGACAAAGATCCCCAGGTGGCCAATGTTCTCATGGACCATATAGATGATGATCTGGCCCTGGCGTTTGATCTCTTTCACGGAACCGTAAACTTTGTAAATCCAGTTCAAGGCCTGGGGCGGCGGCGTAATGTTGTCTCCGCTGGAAGCAAAGACGAAAATGGGGTCTTTGAAATTTTTCAGGTTGATGGGGCGGCCTTCCTGCAATTCAACCATTCCTTTTTCGAGTTCGTTGCCCACAAAAAGGCTGCGGGTGATAAAGCTGATCTCTTCCGCGCCAAGCTTGAAAAAGCCGCCCCACCACTTTTCAAAATCCAAATAGCGGTCCGCTTCGGTATCCACGTGGGCAAACAGTTGATATTGTTTGGTCCAAAAGGTGTTGGCCGGATTGAGATCTTCAAAACTGGCCACCAGGTGGGCGCCGTCAAACTGGCCGGCACCCAGATCCGCCCACAGTGAGGCGAGCCACATGCCGCCGCTCAACCCTCCCTTGTATCGCATGGGATTGGCCCCTTCCACGCCGCCCCAATAAGATAGGGGCGAACCGGTGAGGACTATGGGCCCCACTACATCGGGTCGGTCCGCGCCAATAAGCGCGGCCGCCCAACCGGCCTGGCAGTTGCCGAGGACAGCCGGTTTGGGGGCATCGGGATGACGGCGGGCGACCTCTTCCAGAAAACGGATCTCGGCCTGCTGGATCGATGCGATGGTTTGACCCGGGGCCGGCTCGGGAGAAAACATGATAAAATAGACCGGATATCCATAAGCCAGGGCCAACCCGATTTGAGAGTTGAGCTTGGAACCGCCGATGCCCGGACCGTGGCCGGCCCGTGGATCGATGACCACCAGGGGTCTGTGGGTGACGGCCTCTTGGGGCCGTTGGGCCTCTGAAAGGCCATGCCGTCGTCCGGCGGCCTGACGTGTAACGCCTCGCCGGTCGCCTGTGTCTTTGCGGCGATCGCGAATCTTGACCAAAGCGTAGTTCACCGGTGGATCAAAGTCCAATCCGTCCAGGAGCACGTCGTATTCGAACACCAGCACCGGAGGCTGTCCGGCGCGCAAATGGTCGAAGTAATTGTTGCCTCTTTGGCGCATGATGTCCCCAAAAAGGATGGAACGTTGCCATCGGTCCAGGGTGTATTCAATGGCCGCGCCAAACCAGTAACCCGGTGATGCATAGGCAGGATTTGTTTGATACATTTAAATTCAAGCTCCGGTGGCTAGTTTTGGATCAGGTCCAATGCTTTTAACTCTTTTAAAAAATGGTCGACATGAATCGGTTTGACAAAATAGGCGGATGCGCCTCCTTTGAACAAGGCATCGGCCACTTCCTTCGTTTCGCTCAAAGCTGTCGTCATGACGACCTTGACCTCATCTGCGGCAGGCACGTCCATCGCTTTTTCAATATGGCGAATTTGGCGCAACGCATCTTGCCCGTTCAGCTCCGGCATCATAATATCCATGCAGATTAAATCATATGGTCGGGCCTCTTCCAAGGCGCGGCGAAAACCGGCAATCGCTTCCACCCCGTTTGCGGCAGCGTCGCAAGAACCGAAGCTTTTTAAAACATTTTCCAATATTATCTGGGAGGTATAATCATCCTCAACAATCAATGTGCGCATATTAATCTCCATTGGTTGAATAAAGAAAAAAGCGGCCAGCAAGGTGTACCTTGCCATGCTGACCGCTCTACCTTGCGCTGCATATTTCCAGCTCCATTTTCAGTTCAGCCCGGATTCCGGTTGGCGCTGTCGCTTCAATACAGTTTATCTCGGCAGTACTCGTTCTCAGATGGTGATCAGCAGCAAAATCGGTTCTCAGATCACACCAGGATCAACTTCAGGCGCGCTCCACTTCCGGTTCGGATGAAGGTACTTTCAGATGGTATTCCGGTTCAGCTTCCATTCGCTTCACAAGCAAGTGGCATACGATGGAGCAATCGGCGTGCCAGTTTGAACAATGTTGTTTATTTTGTGCTAAATAGAAGGATACACTGGATAAATAGGAGGGTGGGAGGGGAATTGCCCGACCAACAGTTCGCAATTAATACTCAATTTATTGTTTTGCGACAATTATATTATCTTTTCACAATAAACTGGAAAAGACCATCTATTGCGGAGATGGGATTTGAATCCATTTGCGCCTGGTGCATCAACGGGCAAATACAACAGAGGGATCAAGCGTTGTGTTGTCGATGGTGATCAATACATGCTTGCCTTTGCAGGATATGCGGATGTTCCGGTGCGCACCGCCGGAAAGTGCGGGATAACGGGCGCGCAGTTTGGCAAAATCGAGCGTCTCGAGAGCCAAGCGTAACATGTCGATGATCGGCTCCAACCGCTTTTGCTCTTCCAACCCGGCCTTGAAGTATTCGGAAATCGCACGATTGTACCGCCGGTTGAGCTCAGTCTCGATGCAATGCGTGGATAGGTCAAGTTGGACATCCATGACGCTCCTTTTTCACAGGGTATGCAGCGCTTCGGGAGCGATGGTACCCACGACGTTGTCCCCAATGGCCAACTGCTTCTTAAAGATTTCGGCGGCGGTGAGCACGGCGCGATAGCGCATGCTTTGGGTGCGCACCGTTACTTCGCCCAGGACGCCCTGATGCGCCATGCGGCAGACTTTGCCGGCCAGGGCGTTGGATTGTCCGTTGAGCTTTCCGGTATGGTGAAGTTTTACATCTTCCGGGCGAAAGGCCAGGAAACGATGATCGGCATGGGCTTTGTCCCCGAGTTCAAACCGGTGCCCGCCAATGACGGCCCGGTTGGTGTCGATGGTTGCCTCGTAAAGATTGTGCATGCCTACGAAGTGTGCGGTGAAGGGCGTGGCCGGCTTTAAAAATATGGCATCAACGCTGCCGGTCTGTTCGATGCATCCGTTGTTGATCACCGCAATGTGCTGGGCCAGGTAACGCGCTTCTGCAAAGTCATGAGTGACCATCAGAACGGTGACACCAGTGTTGCGGTGCAGCTCTTTGAGGATCTCGCGGATCTCTTCCCTGAAATTGGGGTCCAGGGCGGAAAGAGGCTCGTCTAGCAAGAGCAGGGCAGGCTCGACGATCAGGGCGCGGGCCAGGGCCACCCGTTGTTTTTCACCACCGCTCAAGGTCGTCACATTGCGATGCAGCAGGTGACCGATACCGAGAGCGTCTACCAGTTGGTCCAATTTTGTGGTCTGCCCGCCGGTGGAATTCTTTTGGTAACGCAGGCCGTATTGGATATTGTCCTTGACGGTGAGATGGGGGAACAGGGCGCTGTCCTGATAAACGATGCCCACACCTCGTTTTTCCGGGGAAAGATGGGTGACATCCCGACCGGCTAAACGTATGCGACCGTTCTCTACAGGTAAAAGGCCGGCCACGGAGTCCAACAGCACGGTCTTTCCGGCGCCGGTGGGTCCCAGCAATACGAAGAATTCACCGGCGGCGACGTGAAGGCTAACGTCGTCCAGAGAAAAATCGGGCAGTCCGACGCAGAGGTTTTCGATGCGGATCATTGGGCTTTTTCACCACCGTTTGATTTGGGTTTGGCAAAGAGCCGCAACAGTACAAATAGCAGCAGGGACACCGCGATAAGCCAGACGGCTACGGGCTGAGAGTATTGCAGCCCGTAAGCGGTGAAGCGCTCGTAAATCATCACCGGTGCGACCATCGGGTGGTAGGCCACGATGACGATGGCGCCGAATTCGCTGATGGCCCGCGCCATGCACATAATAATGCCGACGACCAGGCTGCGCCAGGTCAGGGGAAGGGTGACGCGGAAAAAGGTGGATGCCGGCGATGCGCCCAAGCTGCGGGAGACGTTTTCCAGACGCCGGGGAACGGACTCGAACCCGGTCTTCACCGTATTGATGAAAAAGGGCAGCCCCACAAAGAGCATCACTGCCACGATGCCGGTGGTAGTGCCCATGATGCGTATGCCCATATGCGCCATGAGTTGTCCCACCCAATGGTTTCTGCCGGCAAGGCTCAGCAGGGCGATACCGATGACAGGATGGGGGATCATAATGGGCAGGTCCACGGCGCTCTCCACCAGTTTCTTGCCGGGAAAGTCGAACCGTGCCAAAAGATAAGCAAAAGGGGTGCCCAGCACGAGAGCGATGAGCCCTGCGCAAAGGGCGGTGCTCATGCTCAGGCTGATGGCGTGGATGACGTCGGCGTCTTTGAGGGTGTCGGCCATGTCGGCGGCCGAAGGTTGCACAATCATTTGCACCAGCGGCAATAGAATAAAGAGCAGGACCATCGTGCTGCCGGCCAGGGCCAGACCCGTAAACGGGTCCGGCCGCAGCAAGGCGATGCCGCGTGTCGTCTTCATTGATTATTGGCGGACTTCAACCAGGTTCGCCAGGACCTGGGGCAGTTTGTTCTTGGTGGCCGTATCCGGCACCCGGCAGGGGACAAAGGGCGGCTGTCCCATCTCTTTGAGCACTTTGAGACCGCCCTGGGGCGACAGCAGGTAGGCCATGAATTTGACAGCCCCCTCGCGGTTGGGCGCATCCTTGATCAACGTGATGCCGTAGGTGCAGGATTTGCCTGTGCGGGTGACCCAGGTGCCCGGCTTTTTCCCGGTGACCTTGACCGTGGCCTGGGCGTAATAGTCGTCGAATTTATAATTCCCCAGATTGATGTGATCGTCCAGGGTAATATATTTGAGATCATGCTGGACAGCCACGGAGAGATACTCCCAGGCATAGTCCATGTTTCCGGTTTTGAGAAGAGAGACCAACTCCACTGATTTGGGGCGTACATTGGCCTTGGGACGGTTGGCTATCAGGCGCTCGTAGAGTCCGGGCCGGCGGGTATGTTTTTCGGCCAGCTGCAGCACCATGAGGCTGCGGTAGCCGCAGGGGTCCAGGTTGGGATCGGAGTGGCCCCAGACCACCCCTTTGCGTCCCAGAATGTCGGTCCAGTTGTCGGCGTTGGCCTCGTCGGCAAAACGGCTGTTGGCGGTGTAGCACAGCACCAGCTGATTGGAGGCGAAGCGGATGTTCCAGTCGGCGTGGTTGGGCATCAGGTTCTTGTCGATAACCTTGAAATCCGCTGATGCCATGATATCCGCGGGCTTGCCCAGTTCAGAGATCATGCGGGCCATTTTGGTGCTGCCGCCGGCCTCGCGCTGGATGTCGATATCCGGGTGCATGGCCTCAAAATCGGCTTCGATTTTGGCCAAGGGAACAGTGAGGCTGCCGGCATGGAAAATGGTCACTTTCTCTTTGGCCGAGGCGGTGTCGGCCAGGGCGACGGTCAACACGGCCATCAGCACAATACGGGTCATTCGCATCAATTTCATTGTAGCCTCCTTGATTATCCAGATGTTGTTATAGGCGATACTGCGTGTACCGGCAGCACAGACGCCATCAATAATCCCTGGTAGCGAGCAGGTCAATGATTTTTATGAGCATATGCTCATATTGCGCAGGAATGACTCATACCGACACATAAGCACAGATCGATGATCGCGTTTTACGAATCCGGTGGGTGAGCCGGAGGCTTGGGTTCCTTTTTTGCATGATTCGCATGCGGCCATTTTGATTTCCTTGTACCATAGATGGATTTCTAATTGAGGTTTTTATAATTTCCTGATATTCTAACTTAATATGCGTTACAGGTACTAATGCGATTCGATCTTCCGCAAGCTGCACATCAATACCGCTGCTGTTCTCTTCGGTTTCACGTTCATCATGGCTAGTGCAAACATAGGCAAGACAACTTTCAAGATTAAAAATATGCCATAAAATGAAACAACTTGTTTTTTCGGATTTGATTGATGTTGATAATTTAAGAAAGATGGTGAAGGCGAACTATGACGCCTCGGGCATACCGATTGGCATTATCGATGCTCAATCAGGGCAAATATATGCTGGGGAAGGTTGGCAAAAAATATGCACCGAATTTCATCGAAAAAATGAAGGCCTCAAAAAGCGCTGCGTTGAAAGTGATACTGAGATTGCAACTCAACTAAAACGGGGAGAACGTTTCGCTTACAAGTGTAAAAATGGATTATGGGATATTGGCATCCCGGTTTTCTGTCTCGACCGGCACATCGCCACCATTTTTTTAGGGCAATTTTTTTATGAGGGCGAATTGCCGGGCAGAGAGTTTTTCATCTCTCAAGCGAGTCGCTACGGTCTCGATGTGGATCTCTACTTGGAGGCGTTAGATGAGGTTCCCATTTTCAGTAGAGACAAGGTTGATGCTATCCTTGAATACAACAAGGCGCTTGCTGAGTTTCTATCGAATATGGCTTCAAAAACAGAAGTTCTCCGTCAAGAAGGCGAAAAAAAATATAGAGCATTGGTGGAGAAAATGCCGGCAGCACTCTATTCCTTCTCGACTGAAAAAGGCGGTTTTTATGTCTGCGGGAAGGTTGAGGAGATGCTTGGCTACAAGCCTTCGTATTTAATGGAAAACCCCTTTGTATGGCAGAACTCCATTCATCCCGATGATATCGGAAAAGTAAAAGCGGCGATCGCGAATTTTCAAGCAGGCCGACATTTTGAAGTTGAGTACCGAATCAAAGATCGGCAAGGTGATTGGCACTGGTTCTACGATCGTTCAATTGGCCGCGAAATGGGCGAGCGGGGTGATATTGTCGAGGGATTGGCAATAGATGTAACCGAACAAAAAAGAGTTCAGAAAGCCTTGGCCGATTCAGAACAGCGTCTTGCCAATATTATCGATTTTTTACCAGACCCCACTTGGGCCATTGACAACAAAAGTCGCGTCATTGCCTGGAATCGGGCGATTGAAAGATTAACCGGCATAAAAAAGAGTGACATTCTTGGTAAAGGCAACTATGCGTATGCCGTTCCGTTCTGGGGAAAACGCAGACCCGTTCTCATCGACTTTGTAATCAATCGTGATGAAAAATGGGAGAAAGAGTATCTATCGATTAAAGAGCATGATGGGATATTGATTGAGAGCGAATCCTATCACCCTCATTTGGGCAATGGCGGCCTTTACATATCCGCAATGGCGGGCAGACTCTACAATGCCAAAGGCGATGTCGTTGGTGCTATCGAAAGTGTAAGAGATATCTCCGCCGCAAAACGTTCGGAACAAGAACGCGAACGGCTCATTGCTGAATTGCAGGACGCCCTTTCCCAGGTGCGCACCCTCAGCGGTATGCTGCCGATTTGCTCTTCATGCAAAAAGATACGTGATGACAAAGGGTATTGGAATCAAATTGAAACGTATCTCCGTGAGCATTCCGAAGCTGAATTTAGCCACGGTATTTGCCCGGATTGTGCAAAAAAACTATATCCGGACTTGGTATAAACGATGGTTTCGCATCGACGGTTCCCGCTGGTGCCCGCTTATCGGTCGATGGGCGGCATCGGTATTTTTTGATCGATTGCTTTTCGCACCAGCCCTCCCAATTCGAGTTGCGTCAGCGGCTTTATGGCGAACAAGCACTCCAGAGCGGCAGCGCTGTATTCATCAATCTTTTCACTGTAACCCGTTACCAGGATGGCAGGAATGTCCGGGCGAATCAGACGAACCTGTTTGATCAATTTTTCCCCGGTCATTTTCGGCATCGCGATATCGGAGATGACCACGTCGAAGTCATCCGGCCCTTCCTCAAAGCGATGTATGGCCATCTTGGGATTGGTAAATGCTTCCACATGGTATCCCAGCGCCTTGAGCATGCGTTCGATGATGACCACCACCTTGGGTTCATCATCCACAAACAGGATGCGTTCTTCGCCCATCAGTGACTCCGGATCGATGGTAATGCTTTTGCGGATCGACTGTTCTATGGTCGGCAGGTAAATGACGAAGGTGGATCCTTTTCCCGGCTTGCTTTGGACAGCGATTTCGCCCGCATGGCGTTTGACGATACCGTGAACGACGGACAGCCCCAGCCCGGAGCTCTGGTTGGACTCTTTGGTCGTGAAAAACGGCTCGAAAACGCGTTCCAGGTCTTCTTTTTCCATACCGCATCCGTTGTCTGAAACCGTCAGTTTGGCATACTTGCCCGGCCCAAGGGTCAGTCCCGCCGGGACTTTGTTCTGCCTGAATGTGATATGCTCGAGCGTAACGGTCAGCACGCCGCCGTCTTCATCCATTGCTTCCGCTGCGTTGGTGCACACATTGATGATAACTTGGTGGATATGAACCGGGTCGGCCAGGATCGGCGGACATTGATCGATCAGCTGATGAAATTCGATATGTGACGGAATGGATGAGCGAAGCAATTTCATGGCGTTGGACACGATGGTATGCAGTTCGACATAGAGCTGCTGGCCTTCGGATTTACGGCTGAAATCGAGCAGCTGACGAACGACCTTTTTTGCCCGCAGGACCCCGTTTTTGGCCTCGTCCATGTAGGTCCGCAGCGGATGGTCGTTGAACATGTCCATGGCTGCCAGTTCGATGTTGCCCAGGACGATGCTCAAGACATTGTTGAACTCGTGGGCGACCCCGCCGGCGAGAGTGCCGACCGCCTCCATTTTCTGGGCATGGTGCAGTTGGGCGTTTCGTTCCCTGAGCGCTTCCTCGGCCATGCGTCTGGAAGTAATGTCGCGGCCCACGATGGAAATGCCGAGCGTGCTCCCGTCGTCTTTAAGCACGCGGCTGGAAAACCATTCAATGTCATAGCGTTGATTCTGGACGATGTATTGCTGATCGAATTTTTGCCATCCCGAGGCAAAGGTTTTTTTAAATACGCCTCGCCAAAATTCCACCCGCTCCGGAGGGTGGAGATCGAAAAGCCGCACATTGGGGGTCAGCTTTTGTCCGAACAACTGGGAAAAAAATCTGCGGATGGCGCCATTGGCAAACAGCAGATTGCTTTGCGCATCGACCACTGCAATCAAATCCTTGGTCGTTTCAAGCAGGGATGCCATTGCCGTTCGGCTGATAATGGGACCTTTGCCGGTATGAACAAATTCGGACAGGTCTATGAACAGAAGCATTTCAGCCGGCTGTGAATCCCAAGCGATCTTGAACTGACTCAACATCACCGTAAGGGTGCGCCCGTTGATACAGCGCAGAGCGGTCGGAAAGGTCTGATGGGGCTCATCGACCAATGCCTGTTTGTCAGAACTTCCGGCGGCCATGATCTCCAGAGCGCCCGGCGCAAACAAACCTTCCAATCCAACGCTGACGAGCTCTTGCTTTGTGTAGCCGGTCAGGTCGCACGCCTTTGAATTGACAAAGATCAACTTGCCTGCTGAATTGGAAATCATGATGCCGTCATAAAGGTGATCGGTCACATTTTTGAGGCTTTTGACTCGGTTGCGCAGGTCGGCGATGGTCTGCCGGGCATCGGCCAGTTGTTTTTCAAGATTTTTGATCTGTTTTTGTGTCATTATTCCAATTGACTGTCTAGCGGGCGGCATGATGGCTGTGGCCGCGCAATGTTTAGATTAATGGACGCGATATCACAATGTCTGAATGAGATTATCGGATTATTGCTGAACATGCAAGCCGGCAGCACGATCCTTCAAATGGATCCGCAAGCACCGATAGCGGTTGCGAAAACAGGCGGATTCGGCTAATGCTAAAACTGCTTGACCGGCTCAAGGCGCTCAGTGCGAACCCTAAGGGCTTGCACGAAACGAGCCATGCGCTCCCCTAACAACGGCCTGCCGGTACATGCGTCGGGTATGATTATCTATAATAAAATTGGGGAAGAGTTCAATATCGTCCTTCTTTATATAGGAGATTTCCATGCGTTGGATTTGTAGTCTGCTGGCGGTGTTGATCGTTGCCGCACCGGTTGGAGCCCAACAGCCACCGCCGGCAAGGGTTGCCGTCGCCAAAATATTTGAAAAAGAGCTGGCGCCGACCACGCCTTTGGTTGGCGTGGTGGATTTTGACCGCAGTGCCGGGCTATCTGCAGAAATCAGCGGTCTGTTGGCCGAGCACAAGATGGTCGAAGGCGTCGTCGTGCGCACAGGCGATGTCCTGGTTCGTTTAAATACCGACTTTATACGCAAAGATATCGCTGTCATCGACCAGCAGATCGCACAGGTGAAAATCAAGATTGAGAATACCCGTAAAAATTTGAAGCGCTTCGAGACCCTGTTCCGGCAGGACGCCACCAGCGAAAAGCAATACGACGACCTGGCCTTTGAACTCAGGGAATTGAACGTCGAAGCGCAGACGCTCAAGGTGACACGGGCGAAAAAAGCGCTGGAGTTGACCAAAAGCAATATACGGGCGCCGTATGACGGGCTTGTTGTCGAACGTTTCAAGGATACGGGTGAATGGATATCGCCGGGGGTTGCCGTCTGTCGTTTGGCGGCCGTTAACCGCACGGTGGTCAAGGTGCCGGTATCGGAAAATCTGATTCGTTTTGTCAAGGCCGGTCAGGCCGTGACCGTTGTGATAGAAGCGCTCGATCGTGAGTTTGGCGGAAAGGTGCAAACCATCGTCCCCAAGGTGGACCCCAAGAGCAAGACCTTTGAGTTGAAAGTGCAGATCGATTATACCCAGGGCCTGCTTCAGAACATGACGGCCACGGTGGATATACCGTCCGGTATGCAGCGCACGCTAAAGATGATCAAGCGCGATGCCGTGGTCCGCTTCCAGGGCAAGGAGTTTATCTATACGGTCAATGACAAACAGGCAAAGATGCTGCCGATACGCGTGGTTGCCGTCGATGGTGAATACCTGGGAGTTGACGCCCCCCACATCAAGGCCGGCATGCCGGTCGTCGTGGAGGGAAATGAGCGCCTGCAGCCCGACCAGCCCGTGCAAATTGTCGATCGGGCGGGACACTCGGATGCTCCCGGAACTGCCGGAAAAAAAGAGGCCGTACAAAACTGATCGATAACACAAAAAAGCGATTGAACCATCATGGACTTTATTCGTTTTGCCATTCATAAGCCGGTTACCGTTTGTGTGGGCGTTATTTTAGTTGTCATGTTCGGTTTTCTGGGCATTACCGGGCTGCCGGTGCAGTTGACGCCCGATGTGGAGAGCCCGCAGATTACGGTTACGACAACCTGGCCCGGAGCCACGCCTTACGAGGTGGAGAAAGATATCGTCGAAGAGCAGGAAGCGGCCCTTAAAGGGGTTCAGCGTTTGACCCTGATGGAGGGTTCCGCCTTTAACAGCATGGCCATCATCACCCTGACCTTCGAGGTCGGAACCGATCTGAACGACGCGCTGCTCAATGTGTCGAACAAATTGGATGAGGTTCCCTCCTATCCGGAAAACGTCGACCGCCCCATCATCGAGGCTTCCGGCGCCGAGAGCAGCCCCGTGATCTGGATGGTGCTCAAAATGCGTGAAGGGCCTCCGGAGAAGATCAGCACCTTTCGCACCTATTTTGAAAACGAGGTGCGCCAGTATCTCGACCGGGTTCAGGGAGTTGGGTCGTTGTTTGTTTTCGGCGGGGCCGAACAGCAGCTCGAGGTGGTCATCTCTCCCGAGCGTCTGGCGCAGCACCGATTGACCATTGCCAATGTGGTAGACCGTTTGCAGGCGGCCAATCAGGACATTTCCGCCGGCATCCTGGGGCTCGAGAAAAAAAACTACCGGGTACGTACGGTCAGCCAATTTCAAAACCCGCAGGATCCACTGGATATCGTTATCTCCGATGACGGCCTGCGCCGAGTCTATTTGCGGGATGTGGCCGATGCACGCATCGGCTATGCAACCCAGACCGGCGCCATGATGCACGACCATGTGCCCACCATCGTGGTGGGGGTGCGCAAACAGCAGGGCGCCAATGTGATCGATCTGACCCGACGGATGTATGCGGCCGTGGAGAGACTGAACCAAGACATCCTCGAGCCGAACGACCTGAAACTCCAGATTGTTTATAAGCAAACGCCCTATATTGACAATGCCATGAATCTGGTCAAGCGCAATGTTTTCATCGGCGGTTCTCTGGCACTGGTTGTTTTGCTGCTCTTTTTGCGGAGCATCTCTTCAACCCTGGTTACGGCCGTGGCCATCCCCATCTCCGCCGTCGGCACCTTTATGTTTTTATGGCTATTCGACCGTTCGTTGAATGTGGTCAGTCTTGCCGGCATCTCGTTTGCCGTGGGGATGCTGGTGGACAACGCCATTGTGGTGTTGGAAAATATCGACCGCCATCGCGATATGGGAAAATCACCCTTTGCGGCGGCCTACGAGGGCGCCAAAGAGGTGTGGGGGGCTGTGCTGGCTTCCACGGCCACCACCGTGGCGGTCTTTTTGCCGGTGATTTTCATGCAGGAAGAGGCGGGACAGCTGTTCAAGGATATCGCCATCGCCATCACCTTTGCCATCATGTTAAGTCTGGTGGTCTCGGTCTCGGTGATCCCCAGCATGAGTCACCTGCTCTATCGCTGGCGGGGCGAGAACAGCAAAAAGGTATCCTTGAGCGGGGTTGGAAAGGCCGGCACGGCAATGGCCGAAATGATTCTGACGATTTCGCGATTGAGCATCCGAAACTGGAAGACACGCACCGCCACAGTCGGGCTGCTGACTTTCGGCGCCCTAGCCGTTGTCTGGCTGTTGATGCCCAAGGCCGAGTACCTGCCCCAGGGCAATCGCAACCTGATCATCAACTTCATGATTCCCCCACCGGGGTACTCTTTTGAAAAGCGAAAGGCCATCGGTGAGTATATTTTCAAGGCCACCAGGCCCTATTTCGAACAGGACGGCAAAGACGGTTTTCCCCAGATCGAGACGATCTTCTATGTGGCCGCAGACCGTTTTACCCTTTTTGGAGGTTTGAGCCGGCACGAGACCCGGGCCAGGGAGCTGATTCCGCTGTTTATGCGTGTCATGAACAGTCTGCCGGGCATCATGGGGTTCAGCCTTCAGGTGGGCATCTTTCAGGAAGGGCTGGGGCGCGGCCGCAACGTGGATGTCATCATTGCCGGCGAGCAGATCGACAAGATCATCGGGGCCACCTGGATGCTGCGCGGTGCCATTACGCAGAAGATGCCCGGGGCAAATGTACGTCCGGACCCCTCTCCCGAAAACAGCTACCCGGAGGCCAACTTCATTCCTGATCGATCCAAGCTGTTGGCCAATGGACTCAACGAGTACAACCTGGGACTGGCGGTGGACGTGATCATGGATGGCCGCAAGATCGGCGAGTTCAAGCCCGAGCAGGCCAAAAAGATCGATTTGGTGCTGCGTTCCGACCAGTCCGATATCAAGGTGCCTGAGGATGTGGCGCGCAGCGTCATCGCCAACTCATACGGCCAACTGATCCGCATCGGCGACGTGGCCACGATTCAATACGACCAGGGGCTGACCCAGATCTATCATCTGGAGCGCAAACGCAGCATCAAGCTGATCGT
Organism: Desulfobacteraceae bacterium; assembly: GCA_050123815.1. Classification (GTDB taxonomy): domain Bacteria; phylum Desulfobacterota; class Desulfobacteria; order Desulfobacterales; family Desulfosarcinaceae; genus JARRKU01. The sequence goes on along the minus strand of JASFGJ010000022.1, from coordinate 737 downwards.
CACCCCCACCCTGGAGATGCCGCTGCAGACCGCCATGGAAGTCATCCAAAACGAGGTGCTGGCGCCCTTGCGGCAGGCCGGCAAACTCGACGGCCTGCAGGTGTCCACGGGCGGCAGTGCCGACAAGTTGCTCGAGGCCCGCGACGCCATCGCCTGGAACCTGGTTCTGGCGGCCGCCATTATCTACCTGCTCATGTCGGCGCTGTTTGAAAACTTTCTCTATCCGCTGATCATCATGTTCAGCGTCCCGCTGGCGGCGGCCGGCGGCTTCATCGGTTTGCGGTTGGTGGATCTGCTGGTAGCCCGGCAGCAGTTCGACATCGTGACCATGCTGGGGTTTATTATCCTGATCGGCACGGTGGTCAACAACGCCATTCTGATCGTCCATCAGGCGTTGAACAACGTGCGCGAATACGGATTGGAGGGGCAAAAGGCGGTCCTGGAGTCGGTGCGAACCCGTATCCGGCCGATCTTTATGAGTGCATCCACCAGTGTGTTCGCACTGCTGCCGCTTGCCATCTCAACTGGGCAGGGAAGCGAACTCTATCGCGGACTGGGAAGCGTTATCCTGGGCGGGCTGGCCATCTCCACCGTCTTCACCCTGTTTGTGGTACCGGCGCTGCTGTCGTTTTTCATCCATCGCGAAAAGCCGCGGAAACCACAAGAATCGTCCGTATTTGAATAAGGACGGCATGAAGATTCGTGGATACATCTTCATCGTTGCGGCCGCCGGCCTG
>JASFGJ010000021.1:0-14782 GCA_050123815.1 Desulfobacteraceae bacterium | reverse complement strand
AGGCGCTGGAGGTGAAGCCGTAGTAGCGCTACTGCAAGACCGCGGAAACGCCGGATAAGGGGCCCTCACGCATCCCCTACCCGAGGAAGAGTTTGTGGACGTCCTTCATGTGCAGCGACTTACAAAACACAATAACCCGCTCGTCCGGAAGAATACGCGTATCGCCTACGGCAATCTTCCATTGCTCATCCCGATAAACGCCGCCGATAAGGATCTTGCCGTGAGTGGATGGATCGAGTTTGGAAAGTGGGATGCGCGTGATGGGAGCGTTGGGGGCTGCGATAATTTCCAGCACTTCTGCATCGAACCCGTGCAGATGCGCCACAGACAGCAACTCACCCCGCCGGATGAATTTGAGAATCTCGTTGGCCGCCAACACCTTTTTGTTCAGCGCAATATCCGAACCGCTGGTGGCGGCAAGCACCAGGTACTCCTCTTTGTTGACCATGGAGATGGTTTTGCGCTCGGTGTGGTTGGTTTCACCATTGCTGGTAGTCATCAAATGCTTGGCCAACATACAGCTCATGATGTTGGTTTCGTTTTCTCCGGTGGTCGTGATGAAGGTGTCCATGTCCGTTAACCCGGCCAGATCGAGGGCGTCGGCATCCGAGCCGTCGCCGTGCAGCACCTCGGCATGATTCAACCGGTGGCACAGTTCAGCCGCCCGACCTTCGTCTTTTTCAACGATCTTGACCTGGACATCCTTTCCCATCAGCTCGGCCACGCGGCTGCCCACCAGCCCACCACCCAAAATCATCACCCGATGCCGGCGCTGCTGCTTTACACCGGTCAGGGCCATTAGGTTGGGCAGGTCTTCTCGGGAGGCCATGATCAAAACCTGGTCCTGCGGCAGGATTTCGTGGTCGCCACCGGGCAGGATGGTGGAAATGCCCCTGGCAATGGCCACCACGCGGAATGGAAAACTGTTGTATGTCCTGGTCAGGGTTTTGAGCTTCTGGTGCGCCAGGGGCGAGTCATTTAGAACCCGTGTGGCCATGACCTGAGTCTGGCCGTCGGCAATGTCGATGATCTCGTTGCCGGCCGTACGCTTAACAAGTCGAGCGATTTCCTGGGCCGCCAATTCCTCCGGATGAATAATCAGATCGATCTTCAGGTCTTCGATTTTGAGCAGCGAGTTTCTGAGACCGAAATCCAACGATCGAACGCGTGCGATCTTCAAGGGAATGCCGAAGCGGTCGGCAATCATAGCCGACAGCATGTTTACCGCATCATTGTCGGTCACCGCGATCAGCACATCAAAGCTCTGGGCATCGGCCTCACGCCAGCAGCTGATGCTCATGGCCGAGCCTTGAATCATCCGGGCGTCCAGTTGGCCCTCGATGTGGCTGATCAGTTTGCCGTCCGGCTCGATGGTGGTAACGGCATAGCCCTCATGGACCAAACGCTTGGCAAGATAAGTGCCGACACCGCCGAGGCCCAGAATCAATATATTTTCAGTGGACGATTTTTTCTTGCCCAACATGGATGCAATCCCTTTGTTTGATCCCAAATTTGAAACGCCCAATGGTTCTATCCGAACCCCAGACAGTTGTCAACGCGAGGGGGCCCCTACTCGCGAGAACAGAGCTTATCAGATATTATTTCAGTGGGTTATTCACTATAGAGAGACGGTCCTTTGGCGGCAAAAACCCTGATCACACAAGTGCGCGGGCTCAGGGTGCAGGCACGTCATTGGATCGCATATCAGTTCCGCAGGGGTCGTGGTGGGCGGACAGCCAACCGGACAGTTTTTCCTTTAATTTTTCTGGGCTTACAGGTTTTGACAAATAGTCGTCCATACCAGCGTCCAAACATTTTTCGCGATCGCCCTTCATGGCATGTGCGGTCATGGCGATGATGGGAATATGACGCCGCTTGCCCTGCAAATTTCGAATGGCCTGTGTCGCCTGATAACCGTCCATCTCCGGCATCTGGATATCCATGAGAACGAGATCAAAATTGGTTTTCTCGATGGCCTCAAGCGCCTCACGCCCATTGTTGACCACATCGGCTGCATAGCCAAGTTTGCGAAGATGAATGAGAGCGACCTTCTGGTTTACGGCATTGTCCTCTGCCAGCAATACCCGAGGTTTGTTCTGCCGCCGCTCTTTAATGGTATGGCGGGTGATAATGGGGTGGGTGGGAGCATCGACGTCAGGATCTTTTTTGCGGCCGAATACGGAAACGACGGCATCAAACATATGTGACTCTTTGATGGGTTTGGTCAGATATGCGTCAAAGCCGGCGTCACGCGCTCGGGCGGCGTCGCCGCGGATGCCGCGGGAGGTGAGCAGCATCAGGCGCATCTCTTTGAGCAGGGGGTTGCTTTTAATGGTCCTGCCCAGGGCTTCGCCGTCCATGTAGGGCATCATGTAATCAATGATCGCCATATCGAAGGGCTTTTTCCTTTCAGCCGCCTCGATAAGGAGCTCCAGGGCACTGGACGCATTGGAGGCCAAATCGACCTGGCATTGCCAGGAAGAGAGATAGGTTTTGAGAATCCTGCGATTTGTCTTGTTGTCATCCACCGCGAGAATACGCTTGCTCTGGATATCGACGGGCAGTGCCTGGGGTTGATCATGTTTGTCTGCCGATGCTGATTTTTTCAGCAGCGCGGTAAACCAGAAGGTCGAACCAGACCCTTCGATACTGTCCACACCAATCTGGCCATCCATCATCTCCACCAGTCGTTTGCTGATGGCCAGACCCAGTCCGGTTCCTCCGTACTCACGGGTGGTGGAGCCGTCTACCTGTGAAAAGGATTTGAACAGACGATTCCTCCGATCCATCGGGATTCCCATTCCGGTATCTGTGACGGCAAAGTGTATTCGGATACCATCATGGGTCTCATCCTGGACGGTGACCTCGATGGTGACTTCGCCGTACTTCGTAAATTTGATTGCGTTTGTGGCCAAATTGAGCAGGACCTGGCGCAGGCGACCCGGATCTCCTTTGAGTATCCGTGGAACGCTCGGATGGATAAAGCAGGCGAACTCCAGAGATTTCTCGTGCGCCCTTGGGCTGATCAAACCGGTGATCTCTTCCAGGGTCAATCGAAGGTCGAACTCGATGACCTCTACGTCAAGCTTGCCGGCCTCGATTTTTGAAAAATCGAGGATATCGTTCAATACCGTGAGCAGGGCATCCGCGCTGTTCCGAACCGTCCAGGCGTATTCCCGCTGTTCATCGTCCAGCTTGGTCTCCAACAAAAGATTGACCATACCGATGACGCCGTTCATCGGTGTCCGGATCTCATGACTCATGTTGGCCAGAAAATCGCTTTTGGTTCGATTGGCCAGGTCGGCAGCCTCCTTGGCTTTGTGAAGTTGCTGCCCCACACTGGCCCGGACATATTCGTAAATCATGGACAGGATGATCACGGCCACCATGGAGCCCATAAATCTGGACCTGAAAGGGGCTGAGTAGTCAGCCGTTACAAACGGTAGTCCGGGAAACAGCAAGATAATGCTGCAAATGACCCAAAAGATCGCGATGGTGACAATTCCGCGTTTCAATCCCTGGGCAAAAAAGGCGAGGGTCGGGAATGTATAGAGCCACAGGGGACCGGTGTTGGCCACGCCACCTGAGCAAAGCAGGTAGATCCACGTTGCGGCCATCAAGTACAGGATATGGGTGGTGGCGCGTTTCCCGTCACGGCTGATGCGTTGATAGATGTAGTTGCCTATCGATAGGAAACAAACGATGGAAAGGGCTGCGGCATGGAGAGTCTTTCCGGCCATCAAAGAGAGGCAGATAAAGAGTGTGATCATGGCGACCGCCACCGAGTTAAACACCAACGCGAAAAAATAGTCGCCTTTGGCCTCGGGTGACGTAAACTCGCCGTTGCAAACGCGATCGATGATGCTCGCGGGATACTTTGCACAGACGGTTTGTTGATGCGCCGGATCGGTTTCCGCGGCGGATGTGTGGTTTTCGGCTTTGTCAGCGCAGGCGCGACTTAAGTTTTTCGAAGCCAATCTCAGTCTCCATTCAATTTGAATTCAATGCCTTACAATACAAGAAGGTGCAATACAAATAGAACCAAAATCGGGTCGTTAAAAAAACAACGCTGTGTAAAAGCACAAAATACTTAAATGTAGTATCGGATTTTATGCTGGAATCTTAATACGATTTTTCTTTGAATGCAATCCAGAGGTTGAGACCGGCACGATCGAGCCCACCCTTTCGTGTTGTGTCCAGGAAATAGCTCGGCGCTCATGGGCGAAGCACCCGGAAAAGCACGCCCCAATGAACGGTGATCACTATTGACAATACCCTATAAATGATGACGATTATCAATAAATAGAGGAAGCAAAATAATTTCAACTTCCGTAAAGGAGATTGCAATGGCAAAGAAGCAATTTAAACATGTTTGCGAGTGCACGAACTGCGGCAATGAAGCCGAAATGGTCGTCACCTGTACCCTTGACGAACATGTGGCGGAAACGGCAACGCCCAAGATCACAAAAGCAGGGGAGGGCAAAACCAAAGGTCATGCCGTCTGCAGCCACTGCGGTGGGGAGGCCGATATCTGGCTGGATGTTTAAGCGTATGTGCCGGTACGACCCTATTTAATGATATTTTCAATGTATGGGAGCAGACGCTCGCGCATTGAGGGACGTTCCAGGGCATAGGTCAGGTTGGCCATTTGAAAGCCGACCTTGGTGCCGCAGTCGAAACGGGTGCCTTCATAACTTAATCCGTAGATGTCCTGGTCATTGAGCAGCCGGGCCATGGCATCGGTAATCTGGATTTCTCCGCCGGCGCCCTCTTCTTTGGCATCCAGGATGTCGAAAATCTCCGGGGTCAGAATATAGCGCCCTATGATGGCCAGGTTGGAGGGGGCTTCTGCCGGATCCGGCTTTTCGATCAAACCTCGAATCTTGGTCAACCTATTGTTGGGCGGATCGGCATCCAGTATGCCGTAACTGGCGGTGGCCTGACGGTCCACCGCTTCCACGCATACGATGGAGCTATGCAATTCATTGAATTTTTCAATCATCTGGCCCAGTGCCGGCTTCTCAGATTTGATTAAATCGTCGGCCAGCAGAACCGCAAAAGGCTCCTGTCCAACAATGTGTCGCGCACACCAGATGGCATGGCCAAGGCCCAGCGGTTCATTCTGCCGGGTGTAAACGATCGTACCGGATTCCGGGATCAGGGTGGTGATCTCTTTGAGCAGCGTAACCTTGTTGCGCGCCATGAGGGTATGTTCCAGCTCGCAAAAGTGATCGAAGTGGTCTTCGATGGCGTGCTTGCCTTTGCCGGTGACAAATATGATATCCTGGATTCCGGCATTCAGTGCTTCTTCCACGGCATATTGAATCAACGGTTTGTCGACCACCGGCAACATTTCCTTGGGCATTGCTTTGGTTGCTGGAAGAAATCGTGTGCCCAAACCGGCAACGGGGAATACGGCTTTGCGAACTTGCATTAGTCACTCCTTTGCATTTCATTAATGTATCAGGTTAGGGCGCAGACAAGAAATAGGGAGCCTCAGATTGCGCCGGATGTGCCTTGTAGACCGGCGCAAAGACAAGCAAGGTGAGGGCTCCTGTTTCTTGTCTGCACCTTAAAGAACTATCCTACCTTCTCCACCCAGCCCATGGAATCTTCAACGCGGCTGTACTGGATGTCCATAATGGCGTCAAAAAACCGCTGCGCCACCGGCCCGACACCCCCGTCGCCGATTTTCAGCACATGCGCTTCGTATTTGATCTCGCCGACAGGTGATATGACAGCTGCCGTTCCCGAGCCGAATATCTCTTTCAAGCTGCCTGCGTGATGGGCGTCAAGAAGTTCATCGATGCTGACCTTGCGCTCGCTTACGTTCATCTCCGCCTGTCTGGCCAGCTCGAGAACCGAGTTGCGGGTAATGCCCGGAAGAATGCTGCCGCTAAGTTCCGGTGTCACCAGCTCATCACCAATGACAAAGAAGATGTTCATCGATCCAACCTCTTCAACATATTTTTGCTCCACACCGTCGAGCCACAGCACCTGTGTGTATCCGGCGTCCTGGGCTTTTTGCCCGGCCAGCAGGCTGGCGGCGTAATTGCCCATGGTTTTGGTATCTCCAACACCGCCGCGCACAGCACGCACATGCTCCCGCGTCACCAGGATTTTAATGGGGTTGAAGCCTTCGGCGTAGTAGGCACCCACCGGGGAGAGAATGATAAAAAAACGATAGGTGTTCGAGGCACGAACTCCTAAGTAGGGATCTGTGGCAATTATCGCCGGGCGAATATATAAAGAGGTTCCAGCAGCAGACGGAACCCAGTCCCTTTCAATCCGCAGCAGTTCTTTCATTGCGGACATAACGTCATCGACGTCGACTTCAGGTATACACAGCTTTCGGGCGGAATAATTGAGACGCTTGAAGTTGTCCCTGGGGCGAAAAAGCTGAATATCGCCGGAGATTGAACGATAGGCTTTCAGCCCTTCAAAAATGCCTTGGCCATAGTGCAAAACCATTGTGGCCGGATCAAGTGAGAACGGCGCATAAGGCTCTATTCTCGGTGCGTGCCACCCCAGATCCGGTGAGTAATCCATCTGGAACAGATGGTCGCTGAAATGGGTGCCGAAGCCCAGCTGATTTTCATCGGGCTTGGGTTTGGGGGTATCGCTCAACTGGATCGTTAATTGCATTTCTTTCTCCTCTTTTTATCTCGGCAGTGGGCATCTCCGCCGGGGGGACAGCGGATAGGGCAAGCACAAGACTGGCCTTCCCACATGGCACGCTAAATCCGTTCGTTACCATAGCACTTGTACACCGGTGGTTGCAAGCTTACAACATGTCTCTGGCGCGGATGGCATGTCTCGAAAATAGGGTTGACATCGGCATCGCCTTGAGCCCATATTTTAGGGCCATGGACCTGACACCTCATGCGAAAATAATGTGGGACGCGATTGCTCCGGATCAGCGACTGCGGATTTTAAACAATGTGTGGTGTGTGAACTGCATGAAACCCAGCTCAATGGGCTCCGTAAGGGGACATGTGGATAAAGGCGTGCTGTCTCTTAAAGGTGTCTGTACCCGCTGCAATGGTCTGGTGGCCAGAATCGTCGAGCAGCCACAGAAATAAAAAAACGTAACCGCGAGACGCGCCGCCTCCGTTTATTCCCCAATCTCTTCCCCCGTGAGAGGATCTTTGCGCTTGAACAGAACCGATTTGAGCCATTGAACGCCGAATTTGAACAATTCCACGTCATCGGTTTTAAGCTTTTCTTGGGTATCTTCATCCACGGGCATACGCTCTAGAAAGGTGCTGTCGAACACAAAGCTTCTGAATTTGTCGATGTTATAGCTCACCATGAAAAACAGCTGTTTGGCCTTTTCCGTAAGCTGGATGTTGGGTGGAAAGGAGCGCTTGCGGACCACGAGGTCCGTCCACTCGGCATTGACCTCGTCGCGAAGGTCTACGCCCTGATCTTCGCGCCATTGGGCGACACTCCACTCGCAATCCTCCTCGAAACCTTTGCAGTGCGGCTCGTGCACGAAGAAGAAAAAGCCCTCGTCATCGGCTCCCTCCTTATGTTGCAGCGCGGCTGTTCCCAAAGGATAGTAGCGGCAGGCCGTGGGACGGTCTTCATACAAAATGCACCCCTCATCGCGTACAAAGGGGCAGGAGGATTTGTCATCGTCCAGTTGCTTGAGGGTTACCACCGGCAGGTCGGTCTTTTCAAGCAAATGGGGTTCGGTGTAGATGGCCAAAAATTGATCCGACGGCAGATCCAACCGTTTCTTGAGCCGGATGACATCATACGGGGTTAAAATTATATTGATACCCCGGCAGCACTCGGTAAAGCATGAGACTCCCGGGTGACACTTAAATTTAAAACGACTGTCGAAAGTCAATCGGACCGGATCGATCTGGGCGGTCTGGTTCTTGTTTTGTTCCATGGTCAATACCTTTCTCTATACCGTAGCGGAGCGAGTCAACCATCGCTCAGCCGGGCGCAATCCGCAGACCATATCCGAGCACCTGTGGGTTGTCAAACGATTCAGCAAATTATGGCGCCCTGGCGAAATGCTGTGCAAGATGGTCTGCCAACCATAAGGGGCGATCTGAAATAATGGCATCGACACCCAGCGCCAGAGCTTTTTGAACCTGCGGAATGTTGTTGCAGGTATAGGACATGAGACGCAATGTCCGGTCTGCCGCCCAATGGGCCCACTCGGCCGTCAGCTTGCCGATATGGATGTCCACAGCCCACAGATTGCGGATCAGCATATCCGGCAAAGCCCTCAAGCAGCCCGGGCCCCCAGCGGAGCTATTAAGCACATAGCGGTACTCCGGGGCAAGATCATGGGCCTGCGCCAGCACATCGGGATCGAAGGAAAGGATAAAAAGCCGATCTTGAAACGGGCGATATCGTTTCCGTTTCAATATCGAAACCACCGCTTCAGTCAGGCGCTGGACATGACCCGAGCGCCGGTCCCGGGGATTGGATTTCAGCTCGATAAACAGTCTTGGACAGGGGTGCAGCACCTCCAGAGCCCCCACCAATGTAAGCGGTGGTTCTCCGCAGAATGTCGGACTGAACCACCCCCCCCAATCGAGTGTTTCAAGCTCGCTGAAGGCAAGATCGGAGATCCGCCTGCGCCGGCGGTTCAAACGCCATATGGTCCGGTCATGATAGAGAACCGGTCTGCCGTCGGCACTCATCTGCACATCAAATTCGATGCCGTCGATGGGATAGGCCAAGGCTTTTTTCAATGCCGGCACGGTATTGTCCGGTGCTTCGCGTCGGGCGCCACGATGCGCGATCCGCCAGGGGAGAGTCACCTTTTTCATTCGTCAGCTCCTCAGGCCGGCCAAATGGCTGCATGATAGCCCAAGCGGCCCACAACATTCAAATCCCAATGCCAAAGCCCAAATGTCAAATGAAGGTATTCTACTATTTAATTTATAATCGGTTCCCATCCGCCATTTGGCATTTGGATTTGGTCATTTGGTATTTTTATCGCAATAATAACGGAAATGATTTGTCACCTATTTCTAGAACGCAACATTAGCGATACGAGTTCATCATCCTTTACTCCTGCGGTTGCATCGCATATGATCCCCAAAAGTTCCGGAGGCGTTGCATGAATATCCCAAAGCGGTTGATTTTGCTCAAGGCGATAAACCAACTTTTCGACGACTTCGTCGCCGACCAGGCAGTGGCATGCCGGAAATCATGCGCTGTCTGCTGCACCTGCAATGTCACGCTAACAACGCTGGAGGGCTTTTTGATCGTTGACCAGCTGAACGGGCAACAGCGGGTCAATATTTTCGCCCGCTTGCAGCCGTTCAAGGCGAAGCAGCGCTTTCAGCCGACAATCAGCATCAACCAGATGGCCCGGATGTGCCTGCAGGGAGTCGACATCCCTGCAGAGAGCGCCGACCCGGGGATGGGCGTTTGCCCATTGCTGGAGGAGCAACTTTGCCCCATCTACGCTTTAAGGCCCTTTGCTTGCCGCTCCATGCTCTCAACCGTGGTTTGCCGCCGGGGAGGAGAGGCTCGAATATCCCCCTTTGTCATGACGGTCAACCAGACAATTCTGCAGTACCTGGAAGCCATCGACACCCCCGGTTATTCGGGAAACCTCATCGACATTCTGACCTTTCTGACTGATCCGATGCACACGGGTGCCTATGAATCGGGACAACTGCCGCCGGCCCCGGCAGGTTTGACCGTCAACATGGATCTGCCGGTGCTCATGATTCCTCCGGAGCATCGAAAACGCATCACACCGCTGCTGCAAAAAATGCAGCAGGCCATTTTGCAGGCCCAAAAGCTTTCGTAATTATAGATTTCTCACCCATTCGACGCATCGAAGCGCGTCAGACATGGCGCGCCGTTGCATCAGGATTCTCACGGTTCTATGTATCGGTTGAGTGTCTATGAACCGTCAACGGATGGCGATCCCGTTTCGGGCCTATTTTCCGAATCGTAATGTTCAAGATAATAGAGTGTGGCCCCCACCGGGGCAAAAGATAGGAAGAGCATGTTCAGCGCCGGTATGAGAAAGCAGAGCCCAAATCCGAGATGAAAACTCAATTGACCGCGCAGCATCCGAAACCGCTTGCGCAGCGGCTCCATACGCCGCGCCGGCACAAGGTCCGTATTGTCCCACGCCAGAAACACTCCGGCAACCAATGGTGAAACCACTGTCAAAACAGGCGAAAGCGGCGTAAACCAACCAAACACAAACAGTACCAGCGAGATGCAGACCGGCAATGCCGCACGCGGAATCTCCTGTCGTATCAGGTAGAACAAATAAGAGATCCACGGCATGTCGGGCGCGGCCAACTCCGTCCCGATTATTTTGCGTTCGGTAATTCGCGACATGTAATCCATTATGAACACGCTGAACAGCAGCTGCGCGATAATGAAGGCCACAATGGACGACAGCCCGGACAGCAGCAACGCCAGGAGCCAGGAAACCAGATGCCAGAGCCATACCAGCCACGGGCTTTCAGGCCGTGTCCACATCAAGTTGGCAATTTCCTGATATTTGGAAAGCACCAATCCAACGGCGGCAAGGGTCAAAACGAAAATGACCGCAAATCGCGTCAGACCTAAAAGCAGCAAAGAGGGTGTTTTCAGGCCCAATATCAGCCCTTTGTAATTATACGCCATTCCCTGAAATAGTTTCATCTTAAAGCCTATAATATGATGACAACGCCATGTGGATTTTACGCCCATGGTGATTATATTGATGCCCATTGAAAGTTCCAATGGCCGAATCAGACCATGACCGGTTACCCGCTATAAGATCCATTGGCAACGAAGCATGCTTGCCAATGTCTTTAAAGGAGTCTGCCTATGAAATTCGTCGGTGCGCACGTCAGTGCCGGCGGGGGTGTCGAGAACGCCCCCCTTAACGCAAAAAAAATCGGTGCCAGAGCCTTTGCTCTGTTTACTAAAAATCAACGCCAATGGCGGGCCAAACCCTTGTCCGACAAAAGCATTGATGCCTTCAAAAGCAATTGTGAAAATTCCGGGTACACACCGGATCAGATCTTACCGCATGACAGCTATCTGATCAACCTGGGTCATCCACAAGAACAGGGCCTGGCAAAATCCAGGGCGGCTTTTCTTGAAGAATTTCAACGCTGCGAACAACTGGGGCTTAAATTTCTAAACTTTCACCCTGGAAGCCATCTGGGCAAGATAACGGAATCGCAGTGCCTGAACCGCATTGCGGATTCAATCAATATGGCCCTGGAACAAACCTCGGAAGTTACGGCGGTTATCGAAAATACCGCAGGCCAGGGAAATAACGTCGGATATCGGTTCGAGCATCTGGCCGAAATCATTTCACAGGTGGATGATCTCTCCCGCGTCGGGGTTTGCCTGGACACTTGCCATGCGTATGCCGCCGGATATGACATCAAGACCCGGCAGGGATATGATCAGATACTTGCGGAATTCGACCGGATCGTTGGATTGGATTATCTCATGGCAATGCACCTGAACGATTGTAAAAAAGAATTGGCCAGTCGTGTGGATCGCCACGAAAGCATCGGCAAAGGCGCTTTGGGCATAGAGCCGTTTGGTTTTATCATGTCCGACCCGCGTTTGGACGGCATGCCGTTAATTCTGGAAACCCCCGATAATGATCTCTGGGCGGAAGAGATAAGGATATTATACCAATTAAGTATGAATAATTAATGAAAGATCAGCAATCCGAATTGATAAACAGAAAGTGCAAAAGCGGGGCATCTTCACCGCACATATAAAGATGCCCCGTGCGGATTCGTATTTGCTTCTATTTGCCTATACTACGGTTACGTTAACAGCTGCGGGGCCTTTCTGACCCTGCTCGATGTCAAAGGTAACCTGATCACCTTCATTCAGCGTCCTGAATCCCGAAGAGTTGATTCCAGAGTGATGCACAAACACATCCGGACCATCTTCTTGCTCAATAAAACCATACCCTTTTTTCTCATTGAACCATTTAACGGTACCATTTGCCATAGCGACGTCCTCCTTTTTTGTCTACAGAACTGGTCCTCCAGGTTAAGCCGCCACTACGCACGGATCTACTACAGGCCGAAGAACTGCCGGTCATTGTTTTCGGTCTAACAATGGTGACGCGCATAAGAACGGTTCTTTCAAATAAGTCTTGCTGAAAATTGCAACGACCCCTGAGCTAAGGACCAATGCTTCGAACTGTGCTCCCGCTGCTACGTTCAATATCGCGCCAGATGATGTGCGTTCTATGCGCATAAACCAATTGTTGCGTCATGCATACGGAATCTACAGCTGACCACATATCCTATTTTAATGTTCTTAACGTTTAATTTTCGTAAGATATACCATTTTTATTTAGCGCATTTTCCTGAAAACGCTAGGTGTTTGGCGTCGCCACGAGGTAGCTGGCGTATATATTTTGTGAGCCCAAGCATTATTAGATTTTAAAGAAAAATAGATAAGAATTGACAACTCCGGATACATAAGATTAGCTTGCAGATCTGATCATTTTTCTTGAAACTATAGCACGGTATCTGGAGGTATGCAATGGGTGATTTTGAAAATTCTCAAAATATTGATTTTACAGTCGATCAAAACAACCTATATCGAGAGGAATCGATTACGGATCTGAAGGTTGCATCGATCAGACGTCTGATTCCTGTCAAAGCGGATGGTACGGAAGACCCTAGCCGAACGCCGATATATTACGGCCACAGCCAACTCATGACCCCGGAAGGCCCACTACCGGTTCAGGGGCGTCTGATGGCCAACACGCTAAGCGAGGCATACGAGGCGTTTCCCGGCACAATGCAAAAAGCATTGGATGAAATGGTGGCACGAATTCAGGAAATGCAACGCCAGCAACAGGAAAAAAAACAGGATGATTCTCGTATCATCGTTCCCGGACGATAGAAGTGAAATCAGCAGAAACTGGGTGGCTTGGCGGTCAGCTTCCGTCATTAGAAGTAATTTTACTGCCACGCCTCTCAGGTTTTCAGAAGCGCTACAAAGAGAATCCACTATGAAACGCTTCACTATTACTGAATTGTCTTCGCTTTGCCGTCAGAACCGTTCGGAAAGTACAGCTACCGCACAATAGCGAACCCGATTCGGAACGCCTGGGTTCGGTTGGTGTAATCGAGTAGACTTTCGGCTAAGCTGTTCACATATTGAACTTGTAGATAGAGATCGAGATGATCGGAAATAATTGTATGCAGCGGCAACGTCAGATCGACCTGGGCTGACGGTCCCTCGACCGCCCATCCAAAATTGCCGTCAACGACCAGGCTGTCCGCCTTGCCGATGGTAATTCCCAAATTGAAATACCCGCGGTAATCAGCAAGGTCAGGATTGGTCTGATCGTCGTTAAAAAAATAGCTCCAGAGCCTGGGCGCGAACCTCACTCCGATCTTGCTGTTGGTATTGTAGAACAGCACAATCGATTCAACATATGCCGTATTGGTACTTCGCGAGAAATCGCCGCCCCGGCCATTGGATTCATGCCGCAGACCGGTTTTTAGAAACAGACCCCTGACAGCAGAATGCTTTTTGCGGAGGTTTGGCGACAAGAAAAAAAGTTCCGGTTTATAGCTGGTATCTTCAAAGGGCGCCGATTCGGACGCCAGGTCCCAAAAGGAGGTTTGCGTATAGGCCAGGTGAAACCCCTGCACCCAGGGATGCTCGATCACCAAGGGTTTTTCAGGGTTGAAGAACTGGTATTTGAAACTGATCTGAAATTTGCTCTCTTCGGGATCGGTGCCCACCAGAAAGTAGATGGGGCGGTAAAACGAAATGTTTTTTGCGTAGGGCTGATACAGTTCAATCATTGAATCCAGCGGCAGGTCCTCGGTCTCGGTTGCCCAACCCGACGGCTGTTTTTCAGTCTGCGGGGGATCGGCCGCAGCAGGAACACCGGCCAGTATCAGCATAAGGATCAGGAGTAAAAAATGTTTGATCATTGGAGACACAGTTATGCGGATTTTCACTATTGCCAAAACCAATTGTTTATGGGCAGTCAAAGATTGTAAAATAGCAGAACCAAGACGCTTAAATCAACTAGTGGAGCAATCCATCTCTTTTGAGTGAGCTGCCGATGCAAATCGTCGCCGACAACCTGCATGTGATTCACCCCGCCATTGCCGAAGCAGTAAAACGGCTGGATCCGGAGCCGATTCAACAATGGGTGCGCCGCTGTCTGAAGGCCGGAGCGCAGGCGATCGACATCAATTCCGGCCCGCTGCCCAAACAGCCGCAAAAGCGATTTGCGTTCCTTGTGGAAACAGTGCAGGAAATATGTTCGCTGCCGCTGGTTCTGGACACGACCAATCCGAAAGCTCTGGATGCCGGGTTGGCGGTGCGCAACGGGCCATCAATGATCAACGGCTTTTCCATGGAGCCGCAAAAGCTTGATCGTATCTTACCCCTGGCCGTAAAATACGAATCGGATATTATAGGGTATTTGATCGACGCCAAGAGCCAGGTGCCCACAGAGCCGGACGAGATGATGACGCTGGCGGTGGCGTTGTTCGACGCCTGTACGGCTGCCGGCGTGCCTTCGCAGCACCTGATCATCGATCCCATCGTTGCGCCGCTCTCCTGGCAAAACGGCGCCAGGCATAACCAAGCGGTGTTGTCCGTCATCCGCAGCCTGCCCGATTTGCTGGGTGCGCCGGTTCGCACCATTGCCGGGTTGTCCAACCTTGTATCGGGTCCGCACAGCATGGACTACAAGATCGCTCTTCAAAAGGCCTATCTGCCGATGCTGGCCGCCGCCGGTCTGGACTTTGTCCTGATGAACGTGCTTCAGGCTTCGGTTGTT
>JASFGJ010000020.1:0-14849 GCA_050123815.1 Desulfobacteraceae bacterium | reverse complement strand
GGAGGCCGGTTAAAATTATACTTTGCTTACCGCCACAAATGTTTCATGCATGGCCATATTGCCGGAGATCTTATCGGCGCGGTCTTCCAGCACTTCGGCAATGCAGGCGCCTTTGCCGAATATACGGGTCAATCCTTTGGAGATGACCCCGAAACCAGTATCCATGTAGACCGTATCGGGCCTGGTGTCTGTAGTAATCAGGGCCTTGAGCCGGCCTGTGCCGGCAGCGCTTTTTACTTCCACCAAGTCGTTGTGCGCAATCCCGAGTTTTTCAGCCGATTGGGGGTGAATCCATAATGTGTTCTCTTTTTCCAGTTCCCAGAGCAGGCTGTTGTTGGTGCTTGCGCTCTGGGTGATGTACGCGTTGCGGCCCACCACCATACGAAAATGATTTGGCGGGGCGGTTTTGGGCGGCGTATAGACCGGCATGGGATCGATGCCTTTATCGGCGTAGCGTGAATTGTAGATCTCGATCTTCTTGGAGCGTGTCTTGAAGGGTTTGTCTTTGTGTATGCCATGACTGGGGCCGACGACATTGTAGACGCCATCGGTCTCAATGGCCTTGGCCACTTCCGGCAGACCTTCCAGTTGGGCCTTTCTGAAATCGTCCATGGTGAAATCGAAATGCTCGGCCAGGTCTAGCCGTTTGGCCAGCTCTTTGACGATCCAGAAGGCCGGTTTGGACTCGAACATGGCGGGAACGATGGGATTGCGGGTGGTCACACCGGAGCAGGTGGACGAGGCCAGAAAGGCCGACAGCGGATCTTTGCGTTCCAGATAACTCGGCGCGGGCAGAACGAGATCGGCCAGCCAGGCCGTGTCGCTCATGGTGATGTCAATGGTCACCATAAACTCGAGTTTATTGATCATCTCGATGGTTTTGTTGCGGTTGGCCCCGGTCTGCATGGGATTGGTCTTGTAGGTCATCCAGCCTTTGATGGGATAGGGCTTGCCCTCGATCACCGCATCTCTGGTGTGTTTAAACGATCCTTCTTCATCGAACATCATCTGGGCACGGCCGGCATCCACGCGGTCTTCCGGATTGTCGTCATACCAAGGCGGGTCCGCCTCCAGGTGGCCGGGCTTGATTTTTTGCGGTACGATCAGCCCGCCTTTGCGGTCCCAGTTGCCCAGCAGCGCGTTGACGATGGCATAGGCGCGCCGAATCTGTGTGGAGTCTTCATAATCCGAACTGCGCCGTCCGGGGTACACCATGGCAGCCGGTGCTGCGGCCGCCAGTTCCCTGGCGATCCGTCGAATACAGCGGGCGGGGATGTCCGTCTCTTTGGCCGCCCAATCCGGCGTGTAGGGTTTGACATGGGCCTTAAACGCATCGAAGCCGGAGGTCTTTTGCGCCACAAATTGCTTATCGAAAAGTTCTTCGGCAATCAGCACATGGGCAACGGCCAGGAAAAAGGCCATGTCGGTGCCCGGACGGATGGCGTACCACTCGTCGGCCAGGGCTGCGGTTTTGGTTCTTCGCGGATCCAGGACCACCAGTTTACAACCGGCCTGCATGGCGGTCATCAGATCCATGCTGTCGGGGGTGACCAGGGCCTCGAAGCGGTTGGCCCCGGGCATGATGATGTATTTGCTGTTCAACACGTCGGGGGTCGGCACCACACCGTAAGTGTCCAAAAACGCCCGGTTGCGGCTCAGCAGGCAGTTGGATTCGTGGGAGATGACGTTGAAGGAGCCGTAGATCTCGGCAAAGCGATGCACGAAAGTGGACTGCATGTCGGTGCCGGCCATGAACAGAAAGCCGCAGCGCGTGTATTGCCTGCCGATGCGCTCCATCTGTTCGGCGGCATGGTCCAGGGCCTGGTCCCAGGTCAGCCGCTGCCATTTGCCTTCGCCGCGGGCGCCTTTGCGCAGGAGCGGGTATTTGAGCCGATCCGGACAGTATAGCTGCTTGACCCCGGCGTTGCCCCGGGCGCAGAGCATGCCGCGGGACTTGAGCGACTTTGGGTTGGGATCGAGCTTCTTGATCACACCGTCTTCCACCCGGGCGATTAAACCGCATTTGTTAAAGCACATGTCGCAGGCCGAAAAAACACTTTTCGTTCCATGGTTATTGCCGTTTTTTTGGCCCGCGACCAGGGCATACAGCACCCGGGGGGAGTTGCCGGCCACGGCCGCGGTGGCGGCCGCTGCAGCCGATAATTGCATGAACTTGCGGCGGGTCAGCATGGCGCTATTTCTCCTTCTATTTGCATTTGGCCGGCGACGGTGAATCAAATGCGTGCCCCCACAGATGCGCATGCATATCGGCGAGCTCTTGCTCCGACAGCTTTTGCCACTCGGCGGCGCATTTCAGTGTATCGATCTTATTGAACACAGTCTTCCACTGGGCCTGGGTTTTGGAAATGGGGCTGAGTTCCCCTCCGGAACCGCCTTCAGCATGGCAGGTGCGGCAGTTTTTGCGGAAGAGATATTTGCCTTTGCGGGCGTTGCCGTTGCCTTCAGCCATCACCATGCCGCAAAGGGCACCAATCAAAAACAAGATCATCACGACACTTCCAACTTTTCTCAGCATGTTCCCCTCCTTATTAATGGTTTGCTTCTTCTTCCAGCCGGCTCACCGTAAGCATCAGCTTGTCGAAGCGACCGCTGTGCTCGATGGGATCGCCGGGATAGCCCAAGGCCTTGTAATCGATGTAATTGGTGACGCCGATGAGCTCGGACACATCCAATCCGGCTTCAGCCAGACGTTTGAAATTGATGCCCTTGTAGACGAGGGCCTTAAAGTCCACGTCCGGTCGCTCCTGGTGGCATTTGCCGCAATAGGGGGCTTTGGTCAGGGAGGCGTGGCACTCGGCGCAGGCCAGGGCATTCTCTTTGGGAACGACCTCATGAGTCAATCCCCAGTACATGACCGTCTCCACAAACTCATATTGACCGCTATACGGCAGACCGGACGCTTGCATGCCTTCGGCGGCGGCCTTGTCCCAATCCCAATGCTTCCAAAAACCGTCCCACAGCTTTGGCGTGATCAGATATTGATAGATTTTATCGCTGATTTGCTTGCCACGGTGCAGTTTGAAGGGGTAGATGCGCGACGCCGGGTCATTGATGCTGCCCACGGGTTGGGTCAGGTCTGTGGGGCCGTGTTCGTTGATCCGGTCGCCGAGCAGGTAGCGCTTGACCGTACCGTTGTACCAGAAATAGGTCGGCTTGACTGCCTCTTTCCACAGGAAGTTGCCCTTTTTCTTGGCGTAATTGGGCTTGCCGTATTTATCCTTGTCGATCTCGCAATCCTGACCGGCGGTGGACCAGTCCCAGAAAATCTTGGTGGGGCTGCCTTTGGAGTAGAGGGGGATGTGGCAGGTCTGGCAGGCCACATGACGGGTATGTTTGTTTAAATGGTGGTCGATCAGTTCCCTGCCCACATGGGGTTTGTCCGTATGGCAGTATTCACAGGAGATGTCGCCCTCCACCGCCGGTACGGAGATGCTGCGTCCGGAAATCATGTGGTTGCGGGTTTTGTGACAATCCTGGCACTTGAAATTGAGTCCGCCGCCGGAGACACCCATGTGGACATCGTGCTGTTTGTCCGGATTCTCGAGGATCGAACACATGTCGCCATGTTTGACTGCGTCACCGCCGCCGCCGCGGAAATGACAGTTCATCCCGCAGGTGGACCGGCTGGGGCGTCCGACGTTTTGGGCGATGGCGACCAGATCCAGGTTCTTTTGCGGAAAACCGGCATCGGTCGGTGTTTTCTTGTATTTTCCGGTGGTATCGTGGCACACCAGACAGTCGATGCGGGTCATATCGGTGAAATCGAAATTTTGATCTTCCCAACCATAACCGATGTGGCAGCTGGTGCAGCGGGGCCAGTTGCCATTCAAATTGATGCAGAAGTTGTTGATGGTCGCCGATTTTTTTCCGAGGTCGATTCGCTTCTCATGCCCCACCGTATAGGGAGAGGCGCCATGCCAGTTCCAGTGCGCGGTGCGCAAAATGGCCTCTCCCTCCTTTTCATGGCATGAGAGGCAATTGCGGGTGACCGCCAGGGCGTCCACCGGCCCTTCGAACTTGACCAGTTTGTTGTGGCTGGGAACCTTTTTGGCGTGGCAGGCCAGACAGTCGGTCGGCGCTCGCGTATCGAGGGTCCTGACCATGGGCCCCCTGACCATGGCGCTGTAGAGCACCGGGCCGCGTGTGAAGGGGACTTGCTCGGACTCTCTGTGGCAGTCCATGCACAATTGGTGGTAGGCGCCTTTCAGGCCGGGTGTGGCCAGATCCTTTGCGTTAAAGGGTTCGCCGTGGCACTGGTCGCAGGAGACCGGTACAGCCGCTTGATCCTGCAGCAGTTTCATGGATACCGGCGTCCCGTAACGGTCGTCCGCTTCCCTCGGCATGCGGTGGTGACAGATGGTGCAGTCCTGCAATACGTTGGCGTGTTTGCTGTGCATGAACCGAACCGGTTCATACATATCGCTGTATTTGTTGACCATCGGTTTGTCGAGAAGGATCACTTTGGGCGCATCGGCCAGGGAGGGCGGTTTGTCCGCCATCAGGGGCAGGGGGCGCTGGACGCGTTCGGCGGCTGCAAAGCAGGCCGCAGGGGCGGCCTGAAACATCAGCAGGGCGCCCAGCGTGAAAAGCACCAGCAGGGTCGGTGACATCTTTTTGGGATGGGCTCCCAGCACCGGAAAAATAAAAACCACCACGCGGTAGACAAACATCAGTGCAGCGATCAGCCCGACGGTGATGAATATCTCCCCCAGGGCCGGAAAGTAGGATACCAGCTTATAGGGTGGCGTATAGGAGACCACGAAGACATTGATGCGGTTGAGCAGGATCCCCAGGACAAAGATGGTGGAGGCGATAAAGAGCCACCCCGGCGAGCGGCGGACCCTTTTAAACAGAAGCAGCACAAACGGCAGGATCACCCCGATGACCACCTCCACCAGAAAGGCGTTGGTCTGGTAGGTGCCGTCCAGCAGATAGACATAGGTGCCGCGGACGAACATGTCTCCCAGTTTAACTGTCAGATAGATCCCCATCAGCAGCGGCATGAACTTGGCCAGGGGTGTCAGCACATGCATCTCCGGCGGGCGGTCGAATGATTTGGCCACGATGATCGACTCGAAGGTGACCATGGGATAGCCGGCCGCAAAAGCGGAAAGCAGGAACAGCAGGGGTAAAATGGGCGTATACCACAGCGGGTGCACCTTGTACGGCGCGATGAGCATCAGGGATCCCAGGCTGGACTGATGCAGGCAGGAGAGCACGATGCCGCCGATAATGAAAACGAACATGATCTTGCCCAGGATCCTGTCGGCCGTTTCCAGAACTTTTTCAATGCCGCCGTTCAGCCCGGCCAGCGGCCCCGGTAAATTGACACGGCCTTTGAAGCGCTCCGCCACAATCGGGATGAATTCGATGTAGAGTACGTGCACGTAGATCAAGACGCACATGGCGACTTCGAACAGCACCGAATTGCCGTTATGGTTGAATATGGGACTGGTGATGTTCCAGTAGCGCCCCACATCCACCAGGAGACCGAGAATCACGAAAGTGTATCCCAGCATGGCCGTCAGCAGTGCCGGACGGATCACCGCATGGTACTGCTCCCGATTGAAGACATAGGCAATGGCGCCGGTGGTGAATCCGCCGGCGGCCAGGGCCACACCGGAGGCCACATCGATGCCGATCCAGATCCCCCAGGGGTACTGATTGCTCAGGTTGGACACCGCGCCGATGCCGTACAGAAAACGCACGACGGCAAAAGCGCCCCCAATGCCCATCAGCGCCACCATGACCATAACTCCCGGTGTCAGGAATTTTTCTTCGACTGGCGCAGCTGCTTCATGGCCGCTCATCGGATATCTCCTTATCTAATACATCCTGTTCGCCTTTGTGCTCCTTGCCGTTGAGAAAGCCGGTGACCCACATGATGCCGCCCAAGGTCACGTAGAGGCCGATGGGAGCGGCAAAGTACTGGAAAAGTCCATGCTGAATGGTTTCGGTCAAGCGTGGCGGGGCCTTGGTGCCCAGTTTTGGAAAGCCGATGGATTCAAAGGGTTCGGAAGACAAATAGAGCCACGATGTCCCGCCGACTTCGTGCTCTCCGTAAATGTGGTCCACATATTTTCCCGGATTTGTCTTCATCTTCCAACGGGCCAAAGCGAGCAGATCCTTCTTTTTTCCGAAAATAATTACTTCACGCGGGCATATCTGGGCACATGCCGGCAGCCCACCGTCCTTGATGTATTCGAAGCAAAAGGTGCACTTGCGAACCTGCGGTGTCGCAGCATTGTCATATTCATATGCCGGCACCTGGAAAGGACACGCCACCATGCAATAGCGACAGCCGATACATTTTTTGGCATCATAGACAATGGCGCCCTTTTCTGTTTTGGTCAGCGCCCCTACCAGGCAGGCCGATACGCAGGACGGATCGTTGCAGTGCATGCACTGGAATTTTACATAGGTCGGCCGTTGACGCCAGGTCAGGGTTCCGATGTTTTTAGGATAGTATTTATTGACTACGGTATAGGTGGTTTCATTCATGCGTCGTTCATTTTCGAGAACCGTCAGCTCTTCGAACGACGCTTCCGGCATGGGAAGGTCGTGGCGCTGGTTGCAGGCCTGCTCGCACTTGCGGCATCCCACGCACAAGGTGGTGTCCACCAGGCAGCCATTTGCGTTGTCAGGATCCTGCGGTGCCGGAATCGCTGCGGCGGGAGTCGGCCGGGCCGCCAGAGACGCGCCGCCAATCCCGCAGACTTTGAAAAAGTTTCTACGACTCAAATGCATAAAGCCTCCTGTCGCCTTGCCCACCCGGTCATGGTGTCAAACATCAACTGTCAGGTCGCAGCTTCGTCGGAAATTTCCGCTGCGTTTTTTTTTACCTTAATGGTATAGCCGCATCCGGCATTAGAGACATTGAAAGACAAGTCGGGTATCGCAGCTAAAAATTGTATCAAGCTCTCTTTCACATCTTTATCCGCTAAGGTGATGATCAGTTCGTCACCCGGCTGCATTGCATCCGTTTGCCTGGAGCAATGAAGAAGGTTGACGGGCCATGGCATGCCGATGAGATCGATTTTTAATATTTTGCTCACGCCTTGCTCCATTTGACGAGCAAATGGACTTTGCAGTGCCCTTGCCAATATTCGTTTAAGGAGTAACCAAGAACCGTGCCAATGAAATCAATGACCGTATTTTAGTTTAACTATCTGAAATCGAAGTGATTAAATGAGTGTCAGGATTTTGTTGCCCGAATAATGTTTAAATGTTAAATAAACACACGTTTAAAAGTTAAACATCTAATTTTATTTTTGCGCGAACTCTAAAGGAGAGTCTATGGAACGCATCGTTGCCGATAAATACTGGAGGCGGGTTGTCGATACAATGAATGAAGCATTGCTGATTATCAGCAATGAAGGCATCATTCTGTCGGTCAACCGGTCGTTTGAGGAGATGACCGGATACACCGCCGCCGAAGCCGTTGGTCAACGGTGTACCCTTTTGGAGTGCAACGCCTGTGAATTGTACATCAACGGCAACAACTCCGGGTGGTGCAAGCTGTTTGACCCCAAATTTGGCAGTGTGCGACGATGTCGATGTGAAATCGTCAAAAAAGATGGCAGCACGCTGCCGGCCCTGAAAAACGCATCGGTGTTATTCGATGATGATGGAAAACAGCTGGGCGCGGTTGAAACCCTGGCCGATATCAGTGAGATCGATCGACTGGACCGCAAAGTGGAGCTGCTGACCCAGCAGCTCGATGAAACGGATGGGTATTGCGGCCTCATCGGGCTGTCCAACGAGATGCAAAAAGTATATGGGATCATCGAAAAAGCCGCCCAGAGCGATGCTCCCGTTATCATTTTCGGCGAAAGCGGCACCGGCAAAGAGTTGGTCGCCAGGGCGATTCATGAGAGAGGCTTTCGAAAAGATGGTCCCTATGTCCAGGTCAATTGCGCCGCTCTGAACGAGTCATTGCTTGAAAGTGAGCTGTTCGGGCATGTCAAAGGGTCCTTTACAGGGGCCTTTCGCGATCGAAAGGGGCGTTTTCAAACCGCCCACGACGGCGATCTTTTTCTGGACGAAATCGGTGATGTGCCCCTGTCCATTCAAATCAAATTGCTGCGGGCTTTAGAGGCCAAGCAATTCGAGCACGTTGGCGATGACAAGCCCATTACTGTGGATGTGCGCATCATCACGGCAACCAACAAAAATCTGGTTGAACTGATTTCCCAAAACAAGTTTCGTGAGGATTTGTACTTTCGCATCAATGTACTGCCCATTCAGTTGCCTCCGCTTCGGCAACGATTGGAGGATATACCGCTGCTGGTGGAGACCTTCATGCGACGCCTCAATAAACGGACACGTAAAAATATAAAAGGGATTCAACGCGAAGCCATGAATGCATTGCTGGACTATCGCTGGCCCGGCAATGTCAGAGAACTAAAAAGCGTTCTGCACTACGCGTTTACCATTGCGGAAAGCGGTCCCATCGAATGCAACCATCTGCCGCCTCAGTTGATGGCACATGCCCAATGCAGAGAAGCAAAACAATCATCGCTGAGCGTTAAAGATGCCAAAGAGAAACAATATCTTTTGGAGGCATTGAAAGAAGCCGGCGGCAATCAGACACGAGCGGCAGGTATTCTGGGCGTAAACCGTGTGACGGTATGGAATCGCATGCGCAAATACGGCATTGATGTCAAGAGAGATGTGGTTTTATGATGCCAGAAATTGGAATATATTCAGCAAATTCTTTTTCCATCTTTTTTAATTAAGTGAACAGCTGTAGTAAATCTACTGCGAGCCCTTTCCAACGCAGGATCTGGAGTCCTCCGGCTTTCCCCGAAGGGGTACAAAACATGCCAAAATCGACCCGATCCTTTGGATGCCACCAGGGGTGATATCCACGACAGGTCTCTTTCATCTTTAAATTTTCCATTCATATTTAATGTCCAAAGATGCCGTAATCTTCCATTCATTCCTTCAACATGTTACCAGTGCCAAGGTAATGAATTAATGAATCCTCAATTCGTTTAAGATGACTTTGATGTGCTTCTTCAGTGTATGATGTCAAATATTCATTGCCGCTCTTTGTCAACGCTGTAAATTCATGACACCAAACCAAATTTGATTTGAATTCTGATATCGTTTCTATAGTAACATTAAGATTCCATACATGGGAGTCGTGTTTGAAGATCGTATACTGTATTTGCGTTGGAGGATCGTATTTAGTAACAATCCAAATCATTTTTCCACGACCTGGGAGATCGGTTGTAAACACACATCCTTGTTCCGCGATTCCAGATTCTGAATAAATAATGTCGCAATTCCAATAGGGCAACCAGTCGTATTCGCGAACCGGGCATAATAGAGGGAACACTTGCTTGTTGGTACCGGGAACCGTCATTTTGTATTTTTTATTCAATCTAATTGGTTCAAATTCCAACATGTTTCTGTTTCTCCGATAATTTTTTAAGTTGAACGCATTGCTCACCAGAGAGAGCTGCTTTTGAGACCGAATCTGGTGAAGCGAAAGATTGGGAGCTAAATGTCAATTGTAAGATGCCATCTTAAACCTTTATCATCTAGGATTTTAAGGATCGATAGCATATCGTTCAAGTCCTGCAGTGAATCCACTTTGTCATCCATCATAGTTGAATAGGAGGTATCACCGTCACTTGCAGATATGAAATATGCCACACCCATATATTGCCTCCAAATGCCCCCTTTTGCTTGCAACGGTTAACTGTTGTTACCCCTAACAAACACTTACCAAAGCGAAAGGAGGCCAAGCGATGAGGTTTTACAAGGAACCGCATAAGTACTATTGCGGAATCAATCTACATGCCCACAAGATTTATGTATGCGTCCTCGACAGCAAGGGTAAAGTCAAAGTGCATCAAAACATCAAAACCGACCCCGAGTTGTTTTTTTACCAAATCTTTCCCCGTCAAGCGACGATAACTTGATATCAGCAATTCTGCGTGCTTGCCAAGATAACTGTTCTCGGAATTCGGTTCATTCATTGCTCGTTTAATCATTGACGCCAAATCGCTTTATAACAATGTTGATATATGGGAAAATATCCATGACGGCCGGATCAAGGGCTACCCTTACAACTTTCCGACAAACGATCCCAAGACGTTCTATGTGCTCGCTGTTGCCGGGGGCAACGCGGACTATGGGCAGAACGATTTCATTGACAACGGCGACCAGACCGTCAGCGACAGGGCCACCGGCCTGATGTGGCAAAAAGAGGACTATCGGTCCGTTGATTTCGAAGACGCCGTTGGCTACTGCGAAGCGGATACCACTGGCGGTTGGACCGACTGGCGGCTTCCCGACGTCAAGGAGCTCCAAAGCATTGTCGACGACAGCCGGTTTTAAATCTGCTGCCCGCCTTTTTGTTCCGCCGATCTTTGGCGGGGATTTTTGGGCCGATTGTCAAAGACCCCGCCGATCTTTGGGGGGGGGATGTTTTGAAACCACTTCTATTTTGGCATGGCAAACACAATATTTGCGATTGTGGCCATCGCAAAGACAACTGTAAGATATCCGATAGAACTTAAGACAGCATATGGAATGGAAGCAGACGCCTTATTTTGCAGGGTATTTGCAATGGCGTCATTGTCAACGCCTTCTTGTTTAAGCTTCATATAGTCTCGCTGCGCATTCATAAGCAATGTGCTGTTGGCTAATAGGCCGATGACGATAAGGCTCCCCAACAAGCCTGAATTGGGGATTGGAAATGAAAAGAGTACTTCCAAAAAAGGAAGCGCTGCAAAGATAACAGTCACTGTCGCCAACGTTGTCCATTGTCGACGGTATCCAAGCCAGGCGGGCAAAAACAAAACCGCTACCCAATTAAGGCTCATGGAAGTCATTTTTCTTTTCTCTACAGCTTTATCATAAAAGGATAGAAGCTTGTCGGAATTTTCGCCACAATATGATTCGAATACTACTCTTGGTATCCAGCTGTCAGTGTCTTTCAAGTCTATTCTCAAATCAGTCTCCTATAAAGTTTACCTTGACGATTGGGTTTTCTAGTCACGTTTATACGTATTAAGGCGTCCGTCCGACAAAGCGCGGAAGCGCGGGCATACTCGTGTATGTCAAGCTTTCGCAACGCAGCCGGGCGGAATGCATCGGCGCTTAAACGTGTGAAATCATTTTTGCGCGAGCCCTTGGTCCCGATGTTGCCTGGGTTCGGCACCTGGGTTAAAAGATAGGAACTTGTTTTTTGCGTACCTGAGTATGTCAAACTGATACTGGTGTGTCAATCCGATTTTCGATTCAGCAAATATCTATGAAGGGCTTGCAAAAAACGGATCGGCGCGATTACAATAATGCCTCGAGACAGGAGGCAAGGATGAACCTGGACATGTTACCCCGATTTTTAGAAACACTTGGATTGGATGAACCGCCCATGGGCATCTTCTATTCCGATGTTTCGCCGGATAGCGGTTTTTCACCCAAGCCCTCGCCCTTGCCCACCGTGGCAAGAGAACAAAAGGGTGAAATTGACTGGCAGCAGGTCTTCAAGCACTTTTCCTGCGTTATCGGAAATATATGGCTGGCCCGTAAAAAGCAGACGACGGCCTATTTCAGCGCCGAAAATTACGGCTGTCCCGGGGCCGCTTTCTGGGGCGGTTTTCTGAAGCCCCAAACCGAGACGATCATCAACTATGTTTCCACCGGCATCCCCGGCTGGACTGACGGGGAGCATTACTGCGAATCGCCGTCCGCCCTTAAAGCCATCTTCGAATTCGTGGACCCGCGGCCGGCGCCCAGGCCGTATTGCGTGATCAAACCGGTAAGTGCCTTTGGCTCAGATGAAACGCCGGAACTGGTCGCATTTTTTTGCCGGCCGGAAGTCCTCAGCGGCCTGCACCAGCTGGCGTTTTTTGTGACCAACGACCCGCAGGTCGTTGTCTCCCCGTGGAGCTCGGGATGCGGCAGCCTTTTGGCGTGGCCCCAAAAGTTTCTTGAACAGGGCAAGCACCGGGCGGTCATCGGCGGGTGGGATCCGTCCGCGCGTAAATTTTATAAAACCGATGAACTTTCGTTTACCGTTTCCATGGAGATGTTCCAGGAGATGCTCGACCGGTTTGAGGAATCGTTTCTAAAAACCGAAACCTGGGCGACGGTTCAAAAAAAGATTGGTCGCAGCCAACGGGCCTGGGGTGAAGCCAAAGAGACGTAAAACCCGAGCCCTGGCTGACCTTTTTAAAGCCAAAGCAGTTCCAATTTAAAGCCAAAGTGTTTCCAACATAACGCCGCTCCGCAATGCGTTTTTTGTGATTGTCCAATCATGGGTGGAATAACGCAAACTCCGGACTGTTAACCCCAAGGTTAGCATCTGTTAACGCACCTTCGTGTTTTTCCGGCCCTAAGTTATTGCATTATTCACATAACATCCTGTCTTTGATTGATATCTAATTCGTCGAGATCCTGGCATTACTGGTGTTCTACCAAATCGGTTGAGAAGGCAGCGTACGGATAACATCCACGTAAAACTGACACAAAGGAGGAATCATGGCACACATGCGGAGCTTTTGGACGGCGGCGGGGCACACGACACCGGCACTTTTGTTGATGCTTTTGTTTTTCGTGACAACCCCGGCCTGGGCGACAGAAGACACGGAAACGTTGCGCCGGCAGATGGATGATCTCAAACGGCAAGTGGAGGTCTTGCAGGAAAAACTAGAGAAAGTTCAAGAAGAAAACAAGGAGCAGGAGGAAAGCGCCAAAGAGATGGACAAGCGGCTGAACAAAGCCGAACTGCACACGGCTACGGACAAGCTCTCATTTGGCGTGGATTTTCGCGTCCGGGCCGAAAGCGACCACTACAACGATGTACAGATGGCGCCTACGGCTCTGATCAACGGCTTTTTCACTGATATCGGCGCGGGTGGCTTCAACGGCGGGACCTTGCAGCAGATTCAGCAGGGCATGGCCAACATGATCGCCGGCGGCATGGTACCGCCTACGGACAAAGCGGACGCCGACAATGACATCATCTACACCAATCGTCTGCGGCTGGATATGAATGCCAGGGTGAATCCCCAGCTAACCTTCGGCGGTCGCCTGGCCGCGTACAAGGTGTTCGGGGACAGCACCGGGGTCAAGTTCAACCAGGGCAGCATGGGTGACGTCACCTTCGACGGCAACACCTCCAGCCTGCCCCACGGGGACACCCTGCGTCTGGAACGCGCCTTTTTCAACTACGGCACCTATCTGGGCAGCGCGCCGTTCAACATCTCCTTCGGCCGGCGCCCGTCCACCGAAGGCCCGCCCCTGGAGTACCGCAATTACGGGCTGGAGGGCGGCTCTCCACTGGCGCACTTGATCAACTGGCAGTTTGACGGCGCCTCCGCCACCTTCGGTCTTGAGGATGTCACGGGCATTCCCGGCGCTTCGTTCAAGCTCTGTTACGGCGTTGGCTTCGAGGGAGATTGGGGCAACGGCTCGTCCCTGAGCAGCACCCGGCCTGATGTCGAAGATGTGCACATGTTCGGCTTTATTGCCGACCTTTACAACGACGATGTGAACAGCGTCGTGCTCAATTACGCCCACGCCTCGGATATCACCGACGGCTTCACCGGGCTAACCGTGATGCCCTTTATTGTTTCCAAACGCGACGCCAACGGCGACGGCACAGACGAGTATTACTTCGAACAAAATAGCGGGGGCTTTATCAGCCGCCTTGAACCCATGACCAATATCGGCGACTGGGACGGCGCCTCACTGCTGCTGCGCACCAATTTGGGTGAAACGTCGGCGGATATCGATCTCTTTCTCTCAGGCTCCTGGAGCCATACCAAGCCGTCAAGAGTATCGCGCAACCCTTTTTTTGAAATCATGGGTCAGGGGCTGCTCAACTCCAACGGTGAGCTTGAATCTCACGACGGCTACAGTATTTATGCGGGCGCCATTTTTCCAATGCCCCTTGAAGCCCGGCTGGGCCTTGAATATAACTGGGGCTCGCAGTATTGGCTGAACTTCACCGGCGCCGAAGACTCCCTAGTGGCCAGTAAGCTGGCGGCCCGCGGTCAGGTCTGGGAAGCGTACTATCATCAGCCGGTTTTTGATCGCAATTTCTTTCTGACCCTGGGCGGGCAGTACTATGACTACGACTATGCCGGCAGCGGAAACCCTGTCGGCGAGCCGGTAAAAATCAGCGAACTGACCTCTCTTGACGCACTCAACGCGGTTGTGGACGAGGTCTGGCTGGTCTACCTTTCCGCAAATCTGAGGTTCTGAAATCATCTTAACGTCAGAAATTGATATATGTTAACCATAGAAAGGAGTGTTGATATGATGAAACGCATTTCAATGAGGCTGTTGGTTTTACTGCTGGTGCTGTCATTCATCGGACCGGTTTGGGCCCTTGAAAAAGGCAACAAGCGCAAAGGCAAATACACATATCGGAAGGTCTACAAGGCATGCATGCAACGCGGCGAGGTGGATTCACCGCGGCCGGTGCTCAACCCGGATGCCAAAACGCGAGATCAGTGGACCCGCGTGTTTGAAAAAAAGGATTTCAGCCAATTCGGCTGCCAGCAGGAGTGGAAAGGCCTGAGTGAAGCGGATTTGAGTGACATTTACACTTATTTGTGGGAGCATGCCGCCGATTCGCCCACACCGGCCAAGTGCAAATAAATCCCCAATACGTAACAATTTTAATTAGTGCTCATCCATAAATACCGTTCTCCTCTCCTCCTTTAGGGGGAGAGGCTGGGTGAGGGGGTGTGATGTCAAAGACTTACACCCTCACCCTGATCCTCTCCCTCAAGGGAGAGGGAATAAATGGATGGACACTAATTAAGCGCTTTTCCGGAGAGCTTGATTCAAGCATATTTCGT
>JASFGJ010000019.1:0-14964 GCA_050123815.1 Desulfobacteraceae bacterium | reverse complement strand
GCGAACTATCCGGTATCGTCAAAGAAGTGGCGGTGGATTTTAACGACCGTGTTCACATGGGACAGCCGCTGGCTCGTTTGGACGATACCAAGTTCAGGGCTGCCGTGATGAAATCCAGGGCTGCGTTGGAGTCCGCAGAGGCGAAATATTTGCAAGCCCAGACCTCATCGTTGTTAAAAAAACAGAATTTAAAACGATTGCGCCACCTCTACAAGAGTTCCGGTGGAAAATTGCCTACCGCCCAGGACATGGAAGTCGCCAAGGCTGAAATGGACGTCGCCAAAGCCGAGGAAAGCGCCGCCAAAGCCGCTATCCGTCAAGCCGAGGCGAGACTTCAGATTGACGAAACCAGTCTGTCCAAGACCACGATACTTTCGCCGATCAATGGTATCGTATTGAGCCGCAATGTGGATCCGGGCCAGACCGTGGCGGCCTCTTTGAAAGCACCGGTGTTTTTCAGCCTGGCACAGGATTTGACCCAAATGGAACTGCAGATGGATGTGGACGAAGCCGATGTCGGACTGGTCCGAGAGGGGCAATACGGCGAATTTGCTGTGGAAGCATACAACGGCCGGGTTTTCACGGCCCATATCGCCCAAATACGATACGAACCAAAGATCACTAACGGCGTCGTTACCTACACATCCCTGCTCAACGTGAAGAATCCCGATCGGGTGCTGCGGCCGGGAATGACGGCTACGGTCACGATTTTCGCCAAAGAAATTGCGGACACCATTAAGGTCCCCAATGCGGCCTTGCGCTTTACACCGTCTCAAGAGACGGAATTGTCTACGAACCGTCCCGGATTGTTCGGTAGATTCATCAAACGGTTAAAAGCCGATGACCAACCCTCGGATGCGCAACAATGGGAAGTCGGCCATTCACGGGTGTGGTGCCTGAGAAAGGGGCGGTTGACACCTGTCATCGTCCGCACCGGACTGTCCGACGGTTTGCATACGGCAGTTACAGACGGCGAGCTGGAGCCGGGCATGCGGGTGGTTGTGGATGAGATTGCTGCAGACTAGCAAAGCCATGCTATGGGAAACCTGCTCATTGGCGCTGCGCGAGATTCGCCGCAATGTGTTGCGTTCATCTCTAACCGCTTTGGGAATTATCATCGGCGTTGCGGCGGTGATCATCATGGTCACGCTGGGAAGCGGTGCCACGGCAAAAGTCACGGGTGATATTTCGAAGTTGGGAAGCAACATGCTCCAGGTGTGGGTCGGCCAGGCGTTTCGCCGCACAGGTGGCGTACGCTCCGATGCACCACCGTTCAAGATGGATGATGCCGCGGCCATTGCACAACAGATCTCGGGAATCGAGGCGGTCGCTCCGGTTTCCATCAAACCCCTTCTGGCCATTTACAGCAACACCAACCGATCCACTAATGTTACCGGCAGTACGGCCGAGTATTTGAAAGTGCGCGATTGGAATATCGCCAATGGGCATATGTTTACCGAACGGGAAGCGCGCAGCGGCCAGGCGGTTTGTGTGCTTGGCGAAACCGTAAGAACCAATCTGATCGGAAATCAAGATCCCATCGGGCAAAAGATACGATTGGGCAAGATTACGTTTCGAGTGATCGGCGTGCTGGAGGCCAAAGGGCAATCCAGTTTCGGCGGCAATCCGGACGATTTCATTCTGATACCGATTAAAACATTCCATCGGCGGATCGCCGGCAACGCCAATGTCGGCAGTATCATTGTGTCGGCACGCAAGGGCGTCTCCACTGAGAAGGTGAAAGCCGATATGGAAAAATTACTGCGACAGCTCAGGGGGATCATTGGCAACCGGGAAGACAATTTCAACGTGTACAACATGCAGGAGATTATCGATACGCTGTCCAGGACAACCAAGGTGCTCACCGCTTTGCTCGGTGCGGTAGCTGCCGTGAGTCTTTTGGTGGGCGGTATCGGCATCATGAATATCATGATGGTGTCGGTCACCGAGCGTACGCGGGAGATCGGTACGCGGTTGGCTATCGGGGCGCTCGAACGCCAGGTGCTGATGCAATTTCTGGTCGAATCGGTTGTGCTGACATCTTTTGGAGGAGTGATCGGTATCGTTATGGGGTTATGTATATCAGCTTTTGGCGCCTATCTGCTCGAAATGCCGTTTGTGTTGAAAACCGGGACGGTATTGATCGCTTTTTTATTTTCAGGTGCGGTGGGGGTCATTTTCGGATACTACCCCGCGCGCAAGGCCGCCCGTCTGGATCCCATCGAGGCTTTAAGGCACGAGTAGTCGATGGAAGTTCTTCATTGTATCCCCTTAATTACAATGATTGGAGAGGTCATTGTCATCGCGTGCATGGTCATTGGGTCGGCCATGTGGTTGCTCAGGGGCAGGAAAGTCCTCGATATTCTTGATGTGGCGGGTCTTTATCTGCCGATAGTCCAGGCACTTGGCGGCCTATGTTGGCTGCTTTCCGGAGGATTTCAGGGCAAATATACTTCGTTGAAAATGTATGGTCTCTATCTGAGATTTCACAACCCAACCCCGTTGTATGCCATTACCACCGATATTTGTATCTATCTTTTTCTCAGGCGCCTTTACGCAGTCACCCATAAAGGTGATGAGATGCACGGCTGTTTCGGCGGTGTGGTGTTCGCGTCTTATTTGATGATGCATGCCTCGGTGCGCATTGTGTTGAACGTCTTTGAAAAAGAAAATCCGATCTTTTTAGATCTGACCCTGACCCAACTCACCATGGCCATCTATATTCTGTCTTCCATTTCAATCTTTTCGGCGGTCTTTTACACGTATCGTGCTTTCCAAACAAACACGCATTCGGCAAATTTCGCACCAGGCCCTATCGCTGATCTGAAGCGATTGCTTTTTCCGGCAGGCCTCACGGTATTCTATTTGACGACCACCTTTCTCATTTATTACCTGACCCGCGTATTGAAGGTTTGGAAATGGCCCATACAACCGGTGGAATCATTGGCCGATGCCTATTCGCGTTTATTCTACTACATGCCGGTTGTGGTGATCGCGGCGCTCGCTCTGGCGTGGTTGAAAAAAAATGACGAACCAATCTGGCCGTGGTTCAAGTGGGGCCGCTTTACATTCATGTTTGTGATCGGTCTTCTGGCAAGCTTGTACTATTGCCTGGAATTGCTGATTTTCAAGCATCATCAGCTCAGGGGCGTGGAATTCTGGCCGCCGGTGATTATGATGAGCGTTGTGAATGCCTTTTGCGAAGAGGTCATGTATCGGCTTGCCTTTTACAGAGCAATCATCCGCGCCAATAATCCCAGATGGGTGGCACTGATCGCCCAAAGCGTGGTTTACTCCCTGATTCACTTTATGGTTGTTGGTGCGGTGCTGGGACTTTTCTCATTGGTTTATGGATTCCTTCTCGGCCTGATCGTTCAGCGCAGTAAAAGCATTTCACAGGCGATGGTTTGTCATTTTATTGTCGATATCGGTTGCATCGGCATGCCGATGTTGAGACTATGATGCGCAAAGGCTATATGAAAACCGGAAAAATTTCGTACACTTTGCCACTGCCTCAAACCCCACACCAGCGGATGGGTTTTATCGACGCGCTGCGTGGCATTGCCGTGCTGCTAATGATCGCCCAGCATGTGTCGCTGTGGGGCTGCGCACAACCACGCGAGAGTTTGTTGATTATGGGGATGTTGCAAAACCACTTCGAGACGCCGCTGAGGCTTTACAACAGCCATATGGCGGCACCGGTTGGTGTGAAAGGAGTTGCACGCTATGCCCTGGCAGAGGGATACTTTCCCATATTCCCTTGGATTGCTTTTTTCATGACGGGGCTTTTGGCCGGGCGCTGGCTGAAGGAGAATCGGATGGAAAGGGCCCGGCATTTAGCGTTGTGGCTGCTTCTGGCAACGGCCATACTGGCCCTAACCTATTTCATTGGTCCTGATTTTGCCCGCCGCGAGCCGTTGGTCCGCTATTTCAGGCTACAGTTATCTTTTTATTCGGCCTTGACACCGTTGAGCCTTTTGTTGATGGCCGTTTCGCTCCTTTTGTTTATTGCTTTTTGCCGGTTCGATCAAACGCATGGCTTTGGCCAATCTCACGTCCTGGTCTGCCTTGGCCGGGTCTCGCTGACCTTTTTGATGATTCACATCGCTGTCATAAGGGAATCGGCCTTATATTTTGGATATTGGCAAACCTTGCCGAAAATCGGCACCCTGTTTGCTACCCTGGCGATTCTCGCATGTTTTGCATTGATTGCCAAAGTGTGGCAAAGGTACCGATACAAGTTTGGGTTTGAGTGGCTTTTGCGTAGAGTTTCAGATCGGCCGGATGGTTAACTATTGTCCATCCATAAATACCGTTCTCCTCTCCCCCTTTAGGGGGAGAGGCTGGGTGAGGGGGTATGATTTCAAAGCCTTACACCCTCACCCTGACCCTCTCCCTCAAGGGAGAGGGAATAAATGGATGGACACTAACTAATGCCCATCCACATTTCATTTGTTCAATTCATTCCGAGGTAAAGGGTTTTTTTAATTCAAGCACTTTTTCATTGACATGTTGGCAGAAATCTGAAAATACTGACATGTCAGTTCATATTTGACGGATTGACGAGAACTCTTTCCGAAATAAAGACTTCAACTGAGATACTCGACATATGGGGTTAAAAGAAAACCCCCATTCGTAAAACCAATCATGGCGGTCGGTTTGTGTCGGTCGCTGAAAATAAGTTAACAATAATTAGAACCTATCTCAAAATAAATGTAAGCGCTCATGGCAAGGCGCGAAACGGGGCAAAAGCGGAGCATACACGTCGTATGTGAGCATTTTGAGCCGTTTTGCAACGCCGCCAGGGGCGTTTGGATTTGTTGTGAGATAGGTTTTAGTCTTACGTTGATTTTTGCAGGGATGGAGCGTGTCATGTCCAAATTTCGATGGTTTGTTGTGTTCGCCACGGTGTTATCGGTGGTTGCTTTTTTGGCGTGTGACCCCATTGACGACGGCTATGACTATTATTCGCTGAGCGGTTCGAGGGCGGTGAGTTCCTGCCGGGTATACTATCCTTCATCTCTGGAAAACGATAATGATACCTATCCCGCCGTAACGTTGTCCGGCGGAATGGCAAACTCAAAAGAGGCCATATACTGGATGGCTGAATACCTGGCCGGGCAGGCGGAAGTTATCGTGTTTACCATAAGCGCTGCAAATAACATGACGGTCAACGGGTATGAAAACGCCCACCATGATGGTTATGCGATGATGGTGGCGGAAAATGACAATCCGAGCAGCGTTCTGTATCAAAGAATAAAAAATTACGGACTGATGGGTTACTCCATGGGCGGCGGCGGCGTGATCAATGTCGCCAGCGATCTGGGTGACGATGTTACCGCAGTGATCGCTATGGCACCGTACAACCCTGAAGCTATCTTGCGAAATGTCAGCGCCGGATGCCTCATCATGGTCGGTTCCAATGACGCTGTGGCAAGAGCCAGAAGGAATGCGGAGCCCGCTTACGAGGATCTTCCCGATTCCATAGACAAATGTTTGTTGGAGTTCAGGTCTTTTGGCCATCTTGCATGGGTTCGCAACACCGACAGAAGCGGTGATTTACCTAAAGAACTGGCCGGGGACTGGATTGACTTTATGATGAATATGAACGCCAGCCAAAGGAGTTCATTTGCAAATCCGTCGAGTGAAGTGATTCTTAACTGGAATAACTTGTAAGTGGACAATTATATTGAGCATGGAGAGCCTTGCTTCTGACTGGGAGGAGAAAAGACTTCAACAGGGAAGCATATAGAATGGAAAAGACAAATACACGATTTGAAAGCATCGGCGTTTATCTGCCGGAAAAGGTTGTGACCACCCAGGAATTAATCGACCGGATGGAATACAAGCCTCAATTTGATCTCGTGGATCTTACGGGTGTCAAAGAGCGTCGCTGGAGGGCGGAAAATGAAGATTCCCAAACACTGGCGATCAAGGCAGCGCAACGATGTCTGGGCAATTCACAATATGAGGCAAAGGATCTGGATGTCATTATCTCCTGTTCCATCACGCGGTTTAAAAATACTTTTTTTCAAATGGAGCCGGCTTTCAGCAAGGCCATAAAAAACACGTTGGGTCTCAGAGCAACCGCTGTCAATTTCGATATTGCCAATGCTTGTGCCGGGATGATGACCGGTGCCTACGTCCTGAACAGCATGATTAAAAGCGGCGCCGCAAAGACCGGCATGGTGGTCAGCGGTGAGTGCATCACACCCATCACGGAAACCGCTGTGAAGGAGATATGCGAAATCATCGATCCCCAGTTCGCGTCCCTGACGGTGGGCGATTCGGGGGCGGCCTGTATTCTGGACAAAGCCGCCAACGGCAACGAAGGAATAGAAACCTTTGAATTGTTTTGCATGCCGGAATTTTCGGAGCTTTGCTTTGGTATGCCCAGTGAATATAACAATGGTGTCGCCATGTACACCGACGCCATCAGCATTCACAAGCAAGTCATTGATCGAATGCCGACCATGATGCCTTATTATTTGGAAAAACTGGGCATGTGCGCGGACGATTTCGATTTCGTTATCCCTCATCAGACGTCCAGTCGGGCCATAAAAACCGCCATGGATCTTTGCATTCCCTTGTTCAGGAAAGGACCTTCGGACTACTTTCCGGAGGTGCTGGTAAGTCTTGACAGATACGGCAATACGTCATCCACATCTCACTTTGTGGTTCTCCATGACTATCTGGAACGAGGAAAAATCAAACCCGGGGCGCACATTTTTTTTATTGTCATGGCCTCGGGAATCATTTTGGGAATTGTACCGGTGACCCTGGGCAATTTAGAGGTAAACAAATGGGCACAACCATAAAAACCACCGCTGTCAGTATCAACGGTTCCACCAGTTCCATAGATCTCGCGGTTGCAGCCGGAAACGACTGTATTGACGCATCCGGCATCGACAAAACCGACATTGAGGTGTTGATCAGTATCGGCGTTTATCACGATGACAACATCATGGAACCTGCCATGGCGCCCTTGATTCAGCAACGGCTCGGGATCAATCCCGACCCGGTCGAGCATGGAACCATGAAGTTCACTTTTTGTTTCGACCTCTATAATGGTGCCTGTGGATTTGTGAATGCCTTGCAAGTTGCCGACAGCATCATCAAATCCGGGCAGGCCAAAAATGTATTGATCGTTTCCGCCGATGCGCATCCTTCAAAATCACGGCGTGATGATTTTCCGTTTACGCCGGTGGGAGCCGCCGTTGTGCTAACCGATGGCGGTAATTCGAAAAAAGGATTCACCGATTATTTTATCAATACATCCGGCAATGGGTATGAAGGCCTTGTCGGTGGCAGCGACATCCTTGCCCGGAAGCACGACAGTATCTGTGGAAAGGAACATATCGAGCTGAGGCAGGATGGCGGCTTTCATGAGGCACTATATGAATTTACCACCCAATCCGCCCGAGACTACATCGAACGGCACAACATCGATCTTGACACCGTCAAATTCCTGATCGCCTCGCAGCCGGAAAACGGTTTTGCCCAGCGAATTTATCGCACCATTGGTCTTCATGCCGTCACCAACATTGTGGATCTTTACAGTGAACATGGCAATCCCCATACATCCTCATTGCCTCTGGGATTCCACACGCTCGTGGAATCCAGCGCCTTGCAGGAGAGTGATAGCATTCTATTCGTGGCCGCCGGATCCGGTCTGACTTCCGCTTTTGCCATGTATACGGCTTGATCTGGAAAAGAGGTCGGAATCTATCATGTATCGCTACATAAGATCGGCATATCCGTGGAGTTCCGCCATGCTGCAAACGCAGATCAATCGAAAAGAAAATGAATCCCGGCGGCTTTTCGGCGATGGAGCGGCAGATGGGCTGGATCCGGCACTCTACCCATTTACCAACCACTATATGCTCCTTAACGGCCACCAGTATCATTACGTGGATGAGGGCAACGGCCATCCCATTGTGATGGTGCACGGCAATCCCACTTGGTCGTTCTACTACCGTAAATTGATAAAATTGTGGACGAAAAAATTATGCATGGACAAGAATCACTGAAGATCGCTTCGCACCCGCCCCGGGAAGATAACTTTACTTCACTAAACGCGCGCCTTTCGGAAATCATCGAAAAAAATGCGAGCCGACCTGTCGTTATTCACATGAAAAAAATGCGAAACGACAGAGGCGTGTACGATGCCATGACCTATGGCGAAGCAGAGCGCGAAAGCAACCGTATCGCCCACGGCCTGGAAAAAATAGGCCTTAAAAAGGGTATGCACACCGTTATAATGGTCACCCCGGGAAAAGACTTCTTCTGCTTATTGGCAGGCATTTTCAAGCTTGGGGCTATTCCGGTTTTTGTCGATCCAGGCATGGGCCTTCGCAATCTCAAAACATGCATTGAAGCGGCCGAACCCCAGGCGTTTATTGGTGTTCCCAGGGCGCATGTGGCGCGACTACTGCTCAGATGGGCAAGATCCACCAATCGCATCAACGTGACGGTGGGCAAAAACTATTTCCGCAGCGGCTACACGCTTGAACATGTCAAACGGCTGGGCGCAAACACTCCCTATCTGACCGAGACCCCAACCCCGGATGCTACGCAGATGATCGCCTTTACCAGCGGAAACACCGGCATCCCAAAGGGGGTTATCTTCACCCAGCGCATTTTCGATGCCATCCTGACATCCCTTGAACGTTTGATTGCTCCCCGGGACGGAGATATAGACCTGTCGACCTTTCCACCCTTCGCCTTGATGGGGCCGGCCATGGGCGTGCCCGCCACCATCCCGGATATGGATGCCACCCGTCCGGGAAAAGCCGATCCGCGCAAGCTGGTCACGGCCATTGTCGAACAGCAGTGCAGCACCATGTTTGTTTCTCCGGCGTTGATTGAAACAATCGGCCGCTATTGCCACGAGCATCAGATCAAGTTGCCGACGCTGCGCTGTGTTTTCTGCGCCGGCGCACCGGCCCGGCTGGACTCTTTGGAACGTTTTGTCAAAGCCCTAAATCCCGGTGTCGAAGTCTTTACCCCCTATGGGGCCACCGAAGCCCTGCCGGTCAGTGTGATTGGCAGCACGGAGCTGTTGGAAGAGACCCGCGAACAAAGCCGCAACGGCGGCGGTATTTGCGTGGGCCGTCCCATTGACGGTGTGGACGTGGCTGTCATCCCGATAACCGAAGAGCCGATTGCCGAATGGTCGGAAACCCTTCGGCTTCCACCCGGAAAGATTGGAGAAATTACCGCCAAAGGCCCTGTGGTCACCACTTCCTATTACAAACGTGATCAACAAAACCGCCTGGCCAAAATCAAAGAGACGGATGGTGGCGGGATTTGGCACCGCATGGGAGATGTGGGCTATTTTGACAAGCAGGACCGCCTCTGGATGTGCGGCCGCAAGGAGCACCGGGTTGAAACCACCGATGAGACCTTTTTCAGCCTGCCGTGTGAAGCGATCTTCAACAGCTTTCCCGATGTATTTCGCAGCGCCCTTGTGAGTGTAGAAAAGGACGGTAAAGTCGAACCGGTGATCATCATTGAATTGGAACCCATGCACCAATATACGGGGAGCGACCTGAAGTCGCTGACCATCGTGCTGCTGAAAATTGCCGGCCGCTACGATCATACCCGGTCCATCCGCACCATTTTGTACCACCCCGGTTTTCCAATGGATGAGCGGCACAATGCCAAGATCGCCCGGGAAAAATTGGCGATGTGGGCCCAGAAGAAGCTGTCATGAAGGTTTTGGTAACCGGCGGAGGCGGTTTTCTCGGCGGATCCGTCGATCGTCAGCTCGTCGCTAGAGGCGATGATGTCCGTTCGTATCGTCCGGAAACCTCATATCAGGGATTTGCCGTATCCGTCGTTGCCCCCGTTTTGGTTTTGGCGGCGCCGGCATAAATCGCCCACTGATCTTGAGGCGTCTCAGATGCCGCCAAACCGGGCTGCAAGTGCTTTTTGTTGATTTTCAGACGGAGCATGGATTCCGGAATCACGATTTCCTCGGCCGTGGTTCGGGCAGCCACCGACGGTTGCGATTTTTCGTAGAAGGTCGCCGGTTCGTAGGACCAGTTGTCGGCCAAACGCCGTTGTTCTCGATGCATCGTGAAATTTAAAAAACGACCGACGAGCGGGGCGGTCACACGGGCTTTCAATCCGAGTATGTTGTAAAGGTCGTT
Source organism: Desulfobacteraceae bacterium (assembly GCA_050123815.1). Lineage (GTDB taxonomy): Bacteria > Desulfobacterota > Desulfobacteria > Desulfobacterales > Desulfosarcinaceae > JARRKU01. The sequence goes on along the minus strand of JASFGJ010000019.1, from coordinate 4,810 downwards.
GAGCAGCGAATTCATGTGGCCGGCCATACGGGGGTCTTTCCGATACCAGCGGCGCATGGCCCATGCAGCTCCGCTGTAAACGATGCCTGAGGATTTGATATCCTGTTGAAAACGTCGCCGAATACGCCGATCGGGATGGTGGCGGTATCTTCGCCAGCCGGTGAGTTGGGTGCGGATCAGACGGGCGATGCTGGGGCCGTTGGCGGCAAAGTCGCGTTCAAAGGCCTGGCGTAGGAAATTCTCCTCCATGCCTTCCGGAATGTGCGGGTGACGGTAGTTGAAACGATATTGTCCGTGTGCGTCTGCCGGCGGAAAAACCGATTCGTCCAGCATCCTTCCGGCGGATTTGTGCTGGGCGTACAAGGGGGTGCCGGCGTTGGGCGTGTAGAGCATGAATTGGTGAAAGTCAGTTCTGTGGCTTACAGCCTCTTCAATGATCTGCGGTATGTTTTCGGGTCGATGGTCATCGAACCCAATGATGGATGACCCCAGCACGCAAATTCCATGGGCCTGCAGCCGCCGCACCAGCGCACGCGTGTCCACGCTATTGAGCTTGGCATAACGGCCGCTTTTGCCTTCAAGTCCCATCCAGACCCATGAAACCCCTAAGCCGACAAGTTGTTCCATGCTGTATGACTGCAAGACCCGCGCGGAACTGAACACATAAAGGGCCCAGCTTTTGTTGTGGGTTTTCATCAGCTCCAGCAGGCGCAAGGCCCGTTTACGGTGCAGAAGAAAGTTTTCATCGAGGATGAAAAACGATCTGACCTTCAGGTGCCGTTCAATTCCCGTCATAATCTCAAACAAGGCATCACCGGTTTTGTAGTAGTTGACAGCATGCCCTTTGCCGCCGAAAAGGGCGGAGGTTGAGCAGAAATTGCAGCCCACCGGGCATCCCACCGACGGTATTAGGATGGCGGCGGTATCTCCGGGCTTGTCCCGAAGCGTCTGGCCCATCACACGGGCCCCAAAACCCGAGTAGACCATGGGATGACGCACAGGGGCCTGAGGATCCTGGCCCAGGTAGCGTCGAAACCAGGCCACACCGTCACCTTTGACGATGTGATCCGCGTCGACCAGATGTTCGATGTTTTCCTTGTTTGCCACGTGTCCGCCGATTGCAATTTTAGCCTCGGGCAGGTGTTTGCGCACCAGGGCGCACATATGAATCACCTTGCCGATATTGGGGATAATGGCGCTGATGCCCACCACATCGTATGAATTGGTTTGAATCTCTTCGACAAATCGCTCCAGGGTGGGGAAATCAAGCAGGGTGCAAGGCGCATCAATATTGCTCTGGATCAGCATCAACCCAAATGAGCGGTGGAACATTCGCAATGAAAAGGCGCCTTGAAATCGTGTGACCTGGTTGTGATAGAGTTCCATGGGATTGATTTTTCGGCCGCCGTATTGATCGTCTCCGGCATAGGGACCGAAAACACTGGTGAGCAGGATCCTGGTATTCGATTTATTTGGGCGCTGCATCGGGGCCATCATAGGCATACTCACTTTCCAGCCGTGCGGGTACGGCTGCCGTAGCGTCGTTGTTTTCGCTACAATAAAGCACCTGTTCTAAAAAAACACTATTATTTTAGTGTTTTACAAAAGTTTTACATAATGGCATCAATGCCGGGCCTTCAAGATTGAAGTCGGAGAATGCGCCTTGTTTGATAATGGTTTATGCCGTATGATTTAATTATCGGCAGCCTTGCGCAATTTCATTGCAGGGCGGATGCAGGTAACTCTTTGATAATGGCTGCCAGCGCCATGATCGGAACGGAGTATGAAAACTTGCCCCCAGTGTCACCAACGTCTTGGAGAGCAGGTCGCCGCATGCCCCAGCTGCGGTCATGCGTTTCATTTAAGTTTCGAGACCATTGACGGCTATCGAATCGAGAAGCTCCTCTATGATGGATATGCAAGCGTCTTGTGCAAGGCAGTGCATGAGCAAAGCGGCGAGCTTTTCACACTGCGGATATACAAACCCGAAGCCCGCCTGAACCAGGATGTCGTCGGACGATTGAAATCGGAAATCGACAGACTTCAGCAGTTGCAAGATGATTGCTTTGTTTCCCATTTGAGTATCAACCAGGCCGAAGACGGGACCTGGTATCGCGTCAGTGAATGGATCGAGGCGGAAAATTGGGGAAATTTGCTCACTTCCGGCAGATTGGACCATCTTGCGGTCTTGGTGGATATTTTTTTGCAGATCACGCGGATTGTGGAAAAGCTGCATCGGCTTGGCCATTTGATTCCCCACCTGACATTGGACGACATCATGGTCTTCAATGAACCGTCCGAACGGTTGCGCGTGAAGATTGACTACAAGCTGTCACGTTTTCTTACGCCTCAGCTGGCCCGACCCGGTGCGACACTGCAAAAATTGATGGCAACCCATCCGGATATTCAGAAGGAGCGGGCGCTGGATACGCGAAGCGACATCTGGTCCCTTGGAAAGCTGTTTGTGGAGTTGATGTGCGCCGACCCGGATGTGATCACCTATCGAGCCAAGATCGATGAACTGGACTTGCCGAGGGAACTGGCGAACCTGGTGCATCTGATGCTGGCCGATGACCCGGGCAAACGGCCTCAGGCGATTACGGAGGTTGCAGCACTCCTTGAACGGTTAAATTTAAAAAAACGGCGTCTTCGCCATCCCGTTCAGAAACGGCAAACAAAATTCGCCTATCGTTTGGAACTGGCCGGTATCCGACAGCGTATCAGTATCCTGGCGGCTTTTATCATCGTCATGGCGTTTGTGGGCATGATAGCAGTCTATTATCTGTCCCAGAAAAGCCATGACAGTGCAACGGTTCTGGCGCAGTTCGCCCAGCGCTATGCACCGTCGGTGGCCTTTGTGATCTCCGACTATCAGCTTACCGATGGGGAGAACACATTCTATCACCAGCGGTCCGAGGGAACGGCCTTTCTTGTTGACGACGAAGGTTACATGCTGACAAACCGTCATGTGGTCTGTCCTTGGCTGGAGGATAATCAACTCTATATGTTGATCAGCCAGTTGCAGCATATCGGTATCAGCGTCCATATCAAATATCGCGTCTACTTGTGGTTTGAAGGCAGCAAGGCCTTCAAGCGCTTGCCGGGATTGTCGGAAAGCTCAGACATCGAAGACATCTACGATATCACCACGGCTTTCAGCACCGAGTCGGAACCCCGTTTGTCCATCGTCGGGGTCGGCAAGCCGCCAACCACGACCTATCAACAGATCCGATCGCCCTTGAAAGAGGACTTTGCCGTTCTGAAGATCGATACCGTTCCTAAAGATCTGTTGACGCTGCCCATCGATCCTCAGGCAGGCTTCAGGAAGATTCCACGCCTGGAGCCGATCATTGCACTGGGGTTCCCTTTGGGCAGCACCACTCAGGAGAATGTGGTCAATGTCAGCGTCACGCGGGGCCATGTCCGCCGCAACTTTGAAAATGCGCTGCAAGTGGACACATCAATATATAAAGGCAACAGCGGGGGGCCGATCATCGACAGCCACGGCATGGTTGTGGGGATCGCCTCGCGGGTGGCTGTTGATGTGACCGAAGGCAGTGAACAGGCTGCGATGATGCTCTCCGATATCGGAATGGTGCTGCCCATATCCAAAGCGGCCAAATTTGTAGAGGAGCTCAAATCGGGCCATGTGAAATGGAATGGCGTGCTGGACTTGGAAGAGGAAGAAAAAATCAACGCCCTGGTGCAATTGGCGCGGGGACGAAAATGGCGTGACGCAGCAAAAAAAGCCGATGAGGCTTTGAAGGGAAGCACCTCTCCGGCGGTGCTGATGTCAGCGGCCCTGATGCATTTTTGCTCTAAAAATTTCAAGCGTGCGCGAAGTTTGTTTCAAGATTCGCTCTCCATGGATGACACCAACGGCACGGTTCGCATCATGCTCTATCTGATTGATTGGATTCAACTCGGTGAGCAAAACCAAACGCATGGCCAAAAACTCAAGTCGCTGGATTGGCGCTCCAACTGGGAGCTGTATGCCCGCCTGGTGCGGATCTTGGAAGGGGAAGTCGAGTCCGAGATCGCATTGAAAGGCGGATATACCGATGACGAGCGAGGTTGGCTGGCCTATGTGGTGGGCCTAACGCATTTGAAGGAAAAACGACTGGACAAAGCGCAAGAGTTGATGCGCAAAGCCGTGCTCCTCGCGGACAGCGAGGGTTGGCTCTTTTATATAACCCTTTCACAGCTCGAACAAATTGAAAACCTCAAACTCAAGCGATATCGGCGCAACAAAGATAAGCGCGCTTACCGGAAACAGATCAAAGCGTTCGCTCAAGAGTTGGAGAAAAAGATCGATCTGGATCAGGTGTTGTCCACGCAGGCCAATCAGAGCTCCGTGATCACGCAGGGGAGCATGCAGTTGGAAGCGAAACGTGCGTTGCATGAGCGTGAGTTGTCCAAAGATCCGGCAAATGGCGAAACGATCCACGAACTGGCGTTTTTTGCCGCCATGGAGGAGGATTGGGAAGCGGCCTTGATGTATACCCGGCAATATTTATCGATGCCCGGCCGGGAAAATGCCAACCGGCTCAATCTTATGTTGTGGGAACCGTTGATCTTGCAGTACATGGGCAAGACCTCAGAGGCACGTAAAAAATTGGAAGCGGTCGTTGCTCAAGTCAACTCTACCTGGTTTCAAGGGATTGGGGGATGCTTGCTGGGCAACCGATCTGAAAAAGATCTGGCGGATCGGGCCGGCGAAAATCCGGAATACCTGTTGACCGCCTATACAGCTCTCGGCTTCTGGGCAGAAGCCAACGGCACCCAAAAGAAGGCCCTCAACTATTATCGT
>JASFGJ010000018.1:0-15349 GCA_050123815.1 Desulfobacteraceae bacterium | reverse complement strand
GAAGTCAACAGTGCGCTGAAAGCCTCGGTGCCTGTCATTCCGAGGGCCGAGATGCTGGCCGAGTTGATGCGTTTGAAATACAGCATCGCCGTGGCCGGCGCCCATGGCAAAACCTCCACCACATCGTTGGTGGCGTCGGTGCTGGCCGAAGGAGGTCTTGACCCCACCGTGGTGATCGGCGGCAAGCTGAACAGCATTGGATCCAACGCCGTGCTCGGTCAGGGCGATTACATTGTCGCGGAGGCGGATGAGAGCGATGGTTCCTTTTTGAAGTATTCGCCGGCCATCGCGGTGGTGACCAACATCGACCGGGAACATCTCGATTTTTACAAGGACCTGGACAACATAAAAAATGTCTTCCTGTCATTCATCGACCGGATACCGTTTTACGGTCTGGTGGTGGTGTGTCTGGATGACGAAGCGGTACAGGATTTGATACCCAAAATCCGGAAGCGGATTATCACTTACGGTCTGAGCCCTCAGGCGGATCTTCAGGCCCGCAATATTAAGACCAAGGAGCTCACCAGTAGATTTGAGGTGCTGCACAAGGGCGACCCGCTGGGGAAGATAACCCTTTGCCTGCCCGGAGAGCACAACGTGAAAAATGCACTGGCCAGCGTTGCCATCGGATTGGAGCTTGGTATCGCGTTCAACACGATCAAGGCGGCGCTGGAAAAAGCAGAGGGGGTTCAGCGTCGTCTTGAAGTGAAAGGCGAAGCCCGGGCGATGACGATCATCGACGATTACGGGCATCACCCCACAGAGATCAAAACCACGCTGACGGCGTTGTCCCAGGGATGGCCCGGACGTCGTAAAATCGTCGTCTTTCAGCCCCATCGCTACAGTCGGACCAAAGCCCTGTTTGACGACTTTGCACGCAGCTTCTACCTGGCCGACGTATTGCTGGTCATGCCGATCTATGCTGCCAGCGAGCAGCCCATCGAGGGTGTGGGCAGCCGTCTGTTGTGCGACAGCATCCAGGCACACGGGCATAAGGAGGTTCATTTTGTCGATGGGAAAGAGGCGGCCGTTGATTTGTTAACCGAAATTGCATCGACGGGGGATGTCGTGCTGACGCTGGGTGCCGGTGATGTCTACCGGGTCGGCGAGATGCTGCTGGATTCACTCAATGCTCGATGACGGCGCCAAACGGTGGTTGGCGGACCTGTTGGGTCCGGCTGTGTCGTTCGATGAGCCCATGGCCCGGCACACCACGTTTAAGATCGGCGGGCCGGCCGATGCACTGGCCCAGCCGCAGAATGAATCGCAATTGAGGCAATTGATTCAGTGGACGAGACAAAACAGCATACCGTATCTGGTGTTTGGCGGTGGAAGCAATCTGCTGGTTCGCGATGGCGGGATACGCGGACTGGTGATTTGCATGAGGGCCATGGCCGGCGACGTGCGATGGCGGCAGTCGCCACCGCAGGTGATCGTGACCGCAGGCGCCGGCGTACCCACCAAACGATTGTGCGGCCTGGCGCTGAAACAGGGCTGGGAAGGAATGAATTTTGCGCTGGGTATTCCCGGCACCTTGGGCGGTGCCGTCCTGATGAATGCCGGAACCGCGCAAGGTACCATGGCCGATGCGTTGTCGGCGGTCACGGTGATGACCGTCTCGGCAGAGACGGAGCGCATCGCCCGCGATCAGTTGCAGGTGCAATACCGCGGGTTGCAGTGGCCGCCTCACATACAGAATGTTTTGAGTCGGACGATCGTGATGGCCGCAGAGTTTCGATTGGCCATGGGGGACCGGGACCTGGTTCGACAACAGGCGAGGCAACTGATGCGGGCCCGCGTCCGCAGGCAGCCCAGCTGGCACCCGAGCGCCGGATGTTTTTTCAAGAATCCCTCGCCGCAGATGCCGGCGGGCCGATTGATCGACGAGGCCGGTCTGAAAGGTTTGCGTGTCGGCCAGGCGCAGGTTTCATTGCGGCATGCGAATTTCATTATCAACCGCGGCGGTGCCACGGCCGGTGATGTGATCGGTTTGGTCGATCAGATACGAAAGAAAGTTAAATCCAAGCACGGTATTATGCTTCAACCGGAGGTCCAAATTGTTGGGGAAGAAACCAGCAAGAAAGAATCGCTATAAAAAGAGCGTTAAAAAGCGCCGACGCGTCTGGACGGGCAGACTGGTCGCCGGGGCTAAACTGGTCTCGCTGGTCACTGCTGTCCTGGCGGCCAGTGCGCTGTTTATGGCGGGGTATGCCGCTGTGACGCAATCGGATTACTTTCGAACCAAAACCATCCGGGTTAGCGGCTATTCGCGGCTGTCGCGGGAGATCGTTTTATCGCAGGCCAAACTGTCGCCCGGTGATAACCTGCTGGCGGTGAATTTGCAGCTGGTCCGCAAGCGATTGCTGGCACACCCTTGGATTGCCGCGGCGCGTGTCTCGCGGGAGATCCCGGAGACAATGCACATCAATATCAAAGAGCATGTCTGCATGGCCATTGTGGATCTGGGCCGCAAGTTTCTGCTTAACCGCAGCGGCAATATATTCAAGGAGTGCGAACCGAACGATCCACGCAAACTGCCGGTGGTGACCGGTATTACCTATTCCGATTTGAGCCTGGGGGGCGGTGCCCAGAGCCAGGCCATGACCCATGTGCTCGATGTGCTTCGGATCAGCCGGGCCAAGGGAAGCATCATTCCTTACAAAGAGATACGGCAAGTCCATTGGGATCCGGAAATGGGCGTCAGTCTGACCATATGGAACGATAAACGGACGATAAAACTGGGCGTCGGTCAATTCGAAGCAAAATGCAGCCGATTGGAGCAGTTGCTGCCACATTTGAAGCAAAATCCTGATTGGCGAAATTTCAGTATATTGGATTTGAACAACCCCGACAGGGTGGTGATGCGATTATCTTAATGCCTATGGGATAACCCCTAACGTTGCACAAGATGACAATCACCCGGCAGGGTATGCGAGGAGGAAAATGGTGCAGAGCCAGGAAAACATTATTGTGGGACTCGATATTGGAACCACCAAAATCTGTTGTGTTGTCGGTGAAGTCAGCACCAAGGAAGCGAATATCATCGGTATCGGCACCCATCCGTCCGTCGGTTTGCGCAAAGGGGTGGTGGTCAATATCGAATCGACCGTAGAGTCGATAAAAAAAGCCGTCGAAGAGGCCGAGTTGATGGCCGGTTGTGAAATCTCTTCGGTTTATGCCGGCATCGCCGGTGGTCATATCACCGGTTTCAACAGTCGCGGTATTGTGGCCATCAAGGGGTCCGAGATCACACCCAGCGATGTTGAGCGTGTGATCGACGCTGCGCGAGCTGTGGCAATCCCAATGGATCGGGAAGTGATTCATGTGCTGCCCCAGGAGTATATCGTTGACGACCAGGCCGGTATACAAAACCCGGTGGGCATGGCCGGCGTGCGGCTGGAAGCCAAGATCCATATCGTCACCGGTGCCGTGACCTCGGCTCACAATATCGTCAAATGCGCAAACCGGGCCGGGCTCGATGTGTGTGATATCGTGCTGGAATCTCTGGCGTCCGGCGAAGCAGTCCTGACCAATGAAGAGAGGCAATTGGGGACGGCTTTGCTGGACCTGGGTGGCGGCACCACCGACTTGGCCGTCTTTTCCGGTCATAATATCAAGCATACGTTCGTGCTGGCCCTGGGCGGCGATAATCTGACCAACGACATCGCCGTTGGATTGCGGGCGCCGCTGGTTGAAGCAGAGAAGATTAAAAAGAAATATGGCAGCTGTCTGGCCGCCACCATCAGCGGCGAGGAGACCATCGAGGTGCCCGGCATGGGCGGACGAAAGCCGCGCAAGCTGCCGCGCCAGATTCTGGGAGAGATTCTTGAACCGCGCATGGAAGAGATTTTCACCCTGATCAAACGCGAGATCTACCGCGCCGAGATGGAGAACAACGTGTCATCCGGTGTTGTCGTGACCGGCGGCACATCGCTGCTCGAAGGCGTTTCGGAAATTGCCGAAGCGGTGTTGGGCCTGCCGACTCGTTTGGGCAAACCGCGCAATATTTTCGGTTTGACCGATGTGGTGAACAATCCCATGTACGCCACCGGTGTGGGGCTGGTGTTGTATGGGGCTCAAAATGAGCCGGAGAAGAAGTTTCGTATTCGGGATAAGAATATTTTCAACAGCCTGATCCAGCGCATGAAGCGGTGGTTCAAGGAGGTTATTTAAGCTGGGGCTAAAGGGAGAACCTTTAATATAGTAAAGGGGGAGACATGTTCAGTTACGTAGACGCGGAAAAATCGGCCAAAATCAAGGTGATTGGGGTCGGCGGCGCAGGTGGCAACGCCATCAACAATATGATCGCCAGCAATTTGCAGGGGGTTAAGTTCATCGCCGCCAACACCGACATGCAGGCCTTGGATGTTTCCAAGGCGGAAGTGAAAATCCAAATCGGAGAACAGCTGACCGAGGGCCTGGGTGCGGGCGCCAATCCGCAGATCGGTCGCGACGCGGCCATTGAGAGCGGCGATATTATCAAAGCCGCGCTGGGCGAAAGCCACATGGTTTTCATCACCGCCGGTTTCGGCGGCGGTACCGGAACCGGTGCTGCGCCGGTGATTGCCGGGCTGTGTAAGGAGATGGGGATCCTGACCGTGGCCGTGGTCACCCGGCCGTTCTCTTTTGAGGGTAAAAAACGGGGCCGCCAGGCGGACGACGGCATCGATGAGTTGAAAAGGCTCGCCGATACGGTGATCACCATTCCCAATGACCGCCTGCGGGGCCTGGCGAATAAAAATGCCAAAATGATCGATATGTTCAAGCGGGCCGATGAGATCCTGCTGCACTCGGTCAAAGGCATTACCGACTTGATCATGCGACCCGGCCTGGTCAATCTGGACTTTGCCGATGTCAAAACCACCATGTCCAAAGCCGGAATGGCCATCATGGGCATCGGTGTGGCCAATGGCGAAAACCGGGCCATGGATGCCGCCGAGCGGGCCATCTCGCATCCGTTGCTGGAGGACATCAATATCGGTGGCGCCAAGGGTGTGCTGATGAATATCACCAGCAGCAGCGAGATCACCATGGAAGAGATGACCGAGGCTTCCGAGCGGATCTACAACGAAGTCGGCGAAGAGGCCGATATCATCTGGGGCGCGGTCCTCGACGACGACATGGGCGAAGAGATGCGGGTCACCGTCATTGCCACCGGGATCGGCACGGAGGAAGACGACAAGACGGCCGTGCCCAAAGCAGATCCAACTTACGGGGGCAAAGTGCGCGACATCACCCCGGCCGATCTGTCGACCAACGAAGAGGAGTTGGATGCGCCCACGTTTCAGCGGATTCGTCGCCAGCAGGCCGCCAATGAGTCGATGGGATCGATCTACAAAGGGTACAAAGGCATGATCATCGACAACAATGATCTGGATGTTCCCACGTTCCTGCGGCGCAAAGCCGATTAAGGCGCTTGCACAAGGTTGCCCGGATTGATAGTTTAAGCCATCCACCCGGCCGCAGGGGATCGGCCCCATGCGGCATCCGAAGCAACGGAGAGGTCGATGGCCCACCGATCGGACAAACAGCGCAGCGCAAGGCTCGATGCAGAGACAGGCGCTATTCGCAAACGCTGGAGCAATCGTGTGCGCGTGGCGCTGGTCTATCCCAACCACTACCGGGTGGCAATGGCCAATCTGGGATTCCAGACGGTTTACAGGCTGCTCAACGCCTTGGCCCATGTGGTATGCGAACGGGTATTTTTACCGGATCACGATTCCGGCGGCAACCATATCGTCTCTCTTGAATCGGGGCGCAAACTGACGGAGTTCGACTGCATCGCCTTTGCGCTCTCGTTCGAAAATGATTATGCCAATGTCTTGACGGTTTTGGATAAAGCGGCGCTCCCCCTGCCTTCAGCCCAAAGAGATACCTCCCTCCCCCTAGTCATGGCAGGGGGGGTCGCTTGCTTTTTAAACCCGGAGCCATTGGCCCCTTTCATTGACTGTTTTCTGCTCGGCGAGGCCGAGTCGCTGTTGCCGCCGTTTTTTGAGACCTTCGATCCGGGCAGCGACCGGCGTAAGATGCTGCGTGAACTGGCGTGCAACGTCAAGGGCACTTACGTGCCGGCCTTTTACCATGCCAAATATCATGAATCGGGTACACTGAGTGAATTTGCTCCCATAGAAGAGGTTCCGGCGACCGTTCAGCGTGTCTACACTGCCGATGTCGATATGACGGCTGCCCACTCTGCGGTGCTCACCCCCGACACCTCCTTTGACAATGTCTTTCTGATCGAAGCCAGCCGGGGATGTTCCCATGGCTGCCGATTTTGTGCGGCCGGGTATCTCTACCGCCCTCCACGCACCAATCCTCTGCCGGCCCTGTTAGACCTGGTGTGTCAGGGCGCCGATCATACCAGCAAGATCGGTCTGGTGGGCACCGCCATATCGGATCTTCCGGATCTGACGGCATTGTGCGCTGCGGCCAAGCAGCAGGACCTCCAGCTTGGGTTCAGCTCACTGCGGGCGGATGCCCTGAATGCGGATCTGGTGGGTGCGCTAAAGGACGGGCGTGTGAAAACAGCGACCATCGCGCCTGAAACCGGCTCCGAGAGAATGCGGCAAGTGGTCAACAAGGGGCTGGACGAGCAGGATATCCTGAAGGCGACCGAAACCCTCGTATCCGGAGGCATCCCCAACCTGAAGCTCTATTTTATGGTGGGGCTGCCCACCGAAACCAATGATGACATCAAGGCTATCGTTACCCTTGTGAAAAAAGTCAAACACCACTTTCTGCGGGCCAGCAAGCCAAAAGGCCGCATGGGGGAGATCACCGTCAGTTTATCCTGTTTTATTCCAAAACCGTTCACGCCGTTCCAGTGGTCGGCCATGGATGAGGTCAAAGCGCTCAAGCACAAACTCAAACAGGTGAAAACCGGCCTGAGAAAAGTCCCAAATGTGCGGGTGCACGCCGATGTACCCCGCTGGGCCTATGTGCAGGCCCTGCTTTCACGGGGAGACCGCCGGGTCGGCCAACTGCTTGCAGCGGCGCATCAAAACAAGGGAAATTGGCCCCAGACGCTTAAAACCGCCAGCGTGAATTCCGATTTTTTTGTCTGCAGAAATCGCGAGCCGGACGAGCTGCTGCCATGGGATTTTATCGACCACGGTATTGATAAACAATTCCTGTGGCGCGAAAATCAACGCGCGCTGCAGGCCAAGACAAGCCCGCCATGCCCCATGGACCCGCAGCAATGCAAGATTTGTGGCGTGTGCGGGAAAGATCGTTAGGCTCTTACAACCACACCGTGTGAATATCGCTCACAACTTCCTTGATGCTGCCGACCGCATTGGCCACTCTGAAATACATCAAGGCCAGACCAGTGGTTTGGGCCAGTGCCTCCACAAAATCGAGGTCCTCTGTTGTAATCTGCCACTGCTCGGAGTGGTACAGCCGCAAAGAGCCGATGATTTTATTGCGCATGGTGATGGGATAGGAGACGATCGCCCGGATCCCTTCCTCTTTGGCCTTTTCCGGGTACTGTATCTTGTCCGAGGTCTGGGTGTCCATGATGACCTCCGGCTCCCGGTTGGGGCCGATGGCAATGCTCTTGTCGACCAGGATCGGGCCTTTGTTGACATAATCCATGCTCAGGCCGGCGCTGGAGAGCAACTCGAGTTCCTCCCGTTCAGGATCGAGGATAAACACAGCCGCCCCTTTGATTCCCAATGCGCCGACAAGGATCTGGGTCAGACGGGTCGACATCTCTTCGATGTGGTTTGCCTCGCTGATGGTCTTTACGAACAATTTGTAAAGTTCCAAATTGATTTTGTTTTGATCAGCCATTTGACATCGCTCCTTGTATAAAAGCATCCGGTTGACAGCCAAAGAAATTACCCGACGATGGACAGTTCAATATCTTTTAAGGCCCGGGCGACTTTTTTCGTGACGCTGGGGGTAAAATATCGCTTTATCTTGCTGGGGTTGTGATTCAGGACAATGGTCGTGAACCCTCCTTTGGCGACCTGATCGATGATTTCCTGGGCGATCTCTTTTTCCTGTGGTTTGAATACGCGTTTAACGCTCTGCTCGGGAAAGCCGGCGCTGACCAGGCGGGCCTGCGCCTGTTCGAGCGCTTCCTCCAGGTCGTAATTCTTTTGTCTCAGGTAGGCCAGATTTCCCGCCAGGCGATTCATCACCGTCTTGTCACTGATTTCAATCTCCGGAACGGGAATGTAGGCATGAAAAAGGGTGATCTGCGTATCCGCCTGCTGGTTAAAACGGTCGATCACAAAGGCAATGGCTTTTTCGTCATTGCGGGTAAAATTATAGGGCACCAATATTTTGCGAGCGGCCATTTCGCCCTCCTTTCCGAAAAAAAGGGTCACGCCGGACAGGCTCTGAAAGCCCGGATCGATAAAGTTGCCTGGTTCTCGAAGGTTGCGGCAGCAGTCGATTGAACAGAATCGCAGTCGTGCGTATAAGCTGGCAGGTCAGGAAAATATCGGTCGTGATTCGGCTCAGGATGCGCTTGGAAGCCATTGGGATGATTCTAACTATTAGTATGATGGATAGGTCTTCGTCTGTCAATGATCTTGACAACTTGTTGTTATTGTAAATATATCAGGGGCCAATGCAAAGTCGAGCATGGGCGATCTCCTCTTTCTCAGTTCGCCGGCCGGTCCGCGTCGGCGGCTTGGATGGGCTGCCACTGAAAACGATCGATCAATGCTTCCAGGTAGCGGGATTTGAGCTGCCGGCCGGCCAACATCCGTTTGACCGGCGGCAGTTTGAACAAGGCCCCAAGCAAAGCCGCCAGGGCACGGTGACTGTGCAGCACCTGATTGTCAAAGATGACATGCTGCAGCGTCCCCCTTTCGATGGCCATCAGCATTACCCGGTGCGCGGTATTGACAGGCGTCACAACCCGCTGCGCCCGAGGAATGAGGCATACGGCATCATCTGGGCAGGCCTTGACACACACACCGCATCCCAGGCAAAGGTCTTGTGTAATCTGTGCATGGCCGTTTTTGCCGGGACCGGAGCTGTCGATGGCCGCCACCGGGCAGACCACAGCGCACTGTCCGCAGTTGCAGCATTGCTCGCTGTTAACCGTTGCCGTAAAATTGGTGGTCAGTACCGGCGAGTGCATGGCGAACCGCTGGGCGGCCTGCAGTCCTTCGCAGCAACATTTGCAGCAGTTGCAGATAAAATTGACCTGGCGGCGAACATTTTCGCCGAATTGCACCAGGTTGTGCTCCCTGGCCTGGTGCAGCACGTCCAAGGCCTGGACCGCATCGATGGCGCGGGCATGGCCGTGGCGCACCAGCGATGCCGCTGTAATGTTCAGGGTCAGACAGATGTTCTGCGGCGCATCGCACGCCAGGCCCACATGCTCCATCTTGTGACGGCAATAGCACCGGGTCAGGCCGATGTGCGAGGCCGACCGAATTACCTCTGCAGCGCTCTCATGGGCCGGAATATTCAAGCGGTGCGCCTCCCCGACCTGAGTTTCGTTGACAAAAATGCGGCCGAGCTGGGTCCGTCCCCGGGCAAACAGTGCTTGGGCAAAATCCTTTTCGAGATTGATGTATTGGTAGAGCCGGCGGGCCAGAGATTTTTGATCGATATCGTCACGCACACGCATCATGGAGAATTCAAAAAAGCCCGCCATGGGCGGCGGCAGGCAGTAGTACATGCAGCCGTTCTGCTCGATGTCGACCAGCAGCGCCTTGCGGCACAGGTCATCGAGCTTTTTGCGTGTCGCGGCCAAAGGCATTTTCCAGGCGCGTCCGGCTTGTTCCGCCCGAAACACCCGAATGGGAAGCAAGGCCACCAGCCGGGCCTCTTCAGGGCTGAACAGGATTTTCAGGATGTCGTACAATCGTTCGGAAGGGGGTGCGCCCTGGGGAAATTTATTCAAGCGGACAGCCAGTTGGTGGTATCCGAAACTCCTTGCAGGGTGTGCCATGCGCTCCTCGTTGCTGATGGATCTCAACACGCGCCGGCCCCGGGTTTAATCACCGTAAGGTCGGCGGTCGCGTGGTCAGGACCAAATCAGCGGGTCTTATAAATGTCTATTTATATTCTATCGGAATGTATTCGCACGCAATGGTTTCGATTTGCCTTGCCGAGAATATAGCAGGAGTCGAAACCGAGGGCAAGTGATCGCTTGGTCGCGCGCCAATTCTCGGCGACCGGCCGGTGTTCGGCGTTTTTTGTGGGAGGGGCGTCCCGCCCTGACAATGGCGCCATTGCACGGCATGTCGCGGCGAGACGCCGCTGCCACAATTCCAAAAACAGACTTGGCGATCTGCTTTAGCCCTGTCAAATATGATAAAAGAATTTCCCATAGAATTGCTATTGATCGCGCACCGGTCCGGATGCAATGCAATATGTGTTGATTGACAAGTATAGCAAATCTGCATAGAAGTGGGAGCAAAATATTTCTGAAAGGCCGGATATGAATATGACACTGGCACCTGTTTCCATTCACGGCGGCCACAGCAGCCGGTACTGCAACCATGCCCAGGACGATCTTGAATCCTTGATCCAGGCATACATCCGCAAGGGATTTGCCTGGGTGGGCATTACCGAACACATGCCGCCGGCGGACGATCAATTTCTCTACCCGGAAGAGAGATCCGTCGGACTGGACGCCACCCAAATGCGCACTCGGTTTGCCGCTTATTTTTCCGAAGCACGGCGCCTGCAGCGGGCATATGCCGATCGGTTGGAAATCTTTGTCGGTTTTGAAACCGAAGCCACCACCGGCAGCTTCGATCTGGCCCGGACGTTGGCGGATGAGCATGGCCCGGACTACCTGGTGGGCGGGGTCCACCATGTGGACGACATCCCCATCGACTATGATGAAAAAAACTATGGGCGCGCCGTGCAGTCGGCCGGCAGTATCGGCAATCTCTACTGCCGCTACTTCGATCTGCAACACGACATGATCCAACGGATAAAACCCACCGTGGTGGCCCATTTCGACCTGATCCGTATCTACGACCGGGATTACCGGAAGCACCTGGCAGTTCCTGACGTCCAAGAGCGGATCACCCGCAACCTGGAACTGATCGCCCGGCATGATCTGATTCTGGATTTCAATGTGGCGGCACTGCGCAAAGGGGCGGCCGAACCTTATTTGTCCCGGAAGATCCTGAAACAAGCCCTGGCCATGGGCATCTCCGTGGTGCCTGCCGACGATGCCCACGGTGTCGACACCGTGGGCGCATGCATTGATGAAGGCATTGCCATTCTTGAAGAACTCGGTGTGAAGCCGCCCTGGCGCAAGCCGGTATCGGAATAAGGTAATGCCCGTTGGCCGGTTAGCCGGTTGGGCCGGTGAGCCGGTTGCTTGAAGATCCTTCAATGCGTCTTGTGGAGCAGGGCCGGCCTGTCCCGCTGGTCTTGTGCGGGACCTCTGCACCGGCACGGGGTGGAATGACATCTTTGGTCGAGATCATTGTCGGAATTGTTTCATTGCCGCCTTTAAGTCGATCAACCAACTGCAGTCATGCCCTTTCCGACCGAATCCAAGCAAATCAATTGCCGAAATTAAGACCTGGTGAATACCCTTGAAGATCACTAACCGATCACTGATCACCGAACACCATCTTTTCATGCCCTTCATGGTGAAAATCAGATGTTTTACGATTTTATCAGATCGTGCGGTGCGAATCGGTCGGTCAATGCATCAAAATCGGTCATCCGCAGAATCTCACCAAAGCGCTCGCCCCGCTGGCTTTTGGATTTATAAAGGTCGAGGCAGGCCCGGATGATATCCAGCACGGCGTCCTGATCGTACAGGCCGGGCAATTCGCGGGCCAGTTGGGGGTGACGGCCCAGTTTGCCGCCCAGTTGGACCCGGAATCCGACGATTCCGGTGACCAGGGTGCCGGTGGGACAGACCGGCATGCATTGGCCGCAGGCCAGGCAGCGCTGCAGGTCAATGCGGGGAGCGGCCGGCTCGTCCGCCAATTCGATGGCGTTCTCTTTGCAGGCATCGACGCATGCGTCACAGGCGGTGCACGCCGCGTCGGTAATTGCCGGTAGACTGGCGGCGATGATGCCGATATCTTTTATCTGGGGCTGGGAACAGGCATTGGGGCACTCGGCCACCGTCACCCGGAACTCATGATGAAACTTGAGATCCGAAATGCCCTTCGATTTTAAAAATCCTAAAATATCGGCCTGTTGAAGCAATGACTCAATGCTTGCCACCAGCCCCTGGTCGGCAGGGATTGCGTTGGGGCATCCGGAGGGGCCAAAACAGGCATCCAGTTGCCAGCCTTTGACCTCCTTGCTCATACCGGTCAGGTAGTGCTGCTGGGTGCGCTTTACTTCGGCCAGGGTGACCAGCGTTTTACCTTCCTTTTCGGCTTCCGTTTCGACACGGGCCCGCACTTTCTTGCGTACGAAAAAAGGCACTTTTTTAATGGCCGCTTCGGCTTCATCGTTCCATTGCATCATTCGCCATCCTTTTTATGCATTAAATCAATATCTTAAAAACTTTTCACATTTGGTGGTTGACACACCCCTGCTTTGTCTCTAAAAATCAACACTTGGGCCAAAATTTGGAGATTCGAGCCTTTTGATAGTGATAAAGGAGTTGTAATGAGACGATTTAAGGTCACGTTTCAACCCACCGGAACCAGCATAGATGTGCCCGAAGGCGAAACCGTTATCCGCGCCGCCATTGAAACCGGCATCCATATCAATGCCTCATGCGGTGGCGACGGCGTATGCGGTAAATGCCGGGTGATCATCGAGCAGGGCAATATCGAGGGCGGCATCTCAGAACACCTGAGCAAAGAGGACCGCGACAAAGGCTACCGGCTGGCCTGCAAAGCCCAGGTCGTCGAAGATGTTACCATCCGCATTCCCGTGGAATCGGCCATCGATACCTCGGTATTGCAGCGCAAAACCCCGCGACAGACCGCCCGTATCAAGCAGATGGATCTGAACGATATCAAGGAGCAGCGGCTGTTCGTACCGCCCATGGAAAAGCTCTACCTCGAGCTTCCACCGCCCGACACCAGCGACAACCTGCCAGATATCAGTCGTCTGGTCAACTACCTGCGCATTCAGCACAACGAAGGCGGCCTGGACATCTCACTGCCGGTCATCCGCAAAATCCCCTCGGTCTTTCGTGAAAAAAATTTCGAGGTCACCGTGACTGTGGCCCGGCCGGTGCGCGCCTCGGGAAAGAACCAGATCATCAATGTCGAGCCCGGCGACACCTCCGACCAGAACTATGCCATAGCCTTGGATATCGGCACCACAACGGTCTACGGCCAGGTGGTCGACCTGATCTCGGGCAAAGTGCTGGCTGAATCCGGCAAGTTCAACGCCCAGATCAGTTACGGCGAAGATGTGATCACGCGCATCATGTACGCCGAAAAACCCGAAGGCCTGGGGCGCATGCAGCAGGTGGTGGTCGATACCATCAACCAGGTGCTGGTCAAGATCATCAAAAAGTCCGGTGTCGACAAAGAGCGCATCTCGGTGCTGACCGTTGCGGGCAACACCACCATGACCCAATTGCTGCTCAGGGTCGACCCCAGCCATATCCGCCGTTCGCCTTACGTGCCTGCGGCCAGGATCTACCCGCCCATCCGGGCCTGCGATCTGGGCATCGATATGGCCGATCATGTGACCGCACTGGTCTACCCGCCAGTCTCGAGCTATGTGGGCGGCGATATCGTATCCGGCGTCATGGGCTCGGGCATGTACCTCACCGAAAAGGTCACCCTGTTTCTGGACATCGGCACCAACGCGGAAGTGGTCATCGGCAACAAAGACTGGATGGCCTGCGCGGCCTGCAGTGCCGGACCGGCCTTTGAAGGCGGCGGCGTCGCCTTTGGCATGCGGGCGGCCAGGGGGGCCATCGAAGATTTCTCCATCGATCCGGAGACCCTCGAGCCCATGATCGTGACCATCGGCAATGTCCGCCCCAAGGGCATCTGCGGGTCGGGGCTGATCACCATCGTGGCCAACCTGTTCGAGATGGGCGTCATCAACAACCAGGGAAAGTTCGACCGCGATCTCGACACCCCGCGCATCCGGCAGACCGAGGAGGTGTGGGAGTACGTGCTGGCCTTTGCCGGGCAGACCCAGATCGACCGCGACATCGTGATCAACGAAATCGACATCGAGAACCTGATCCGGGCCAAAGGCGCCATCTACAGCGGCTGCATGACCCTGCTGGCCGAAGTGGGCATGGGCCCGGACGATATCGAGCAGATCATCCTGGCCGGCGGCTTCGGCAGCTACGTGGACCTGGAAAAAGCCATGATCATCGGCCTGCTTCCCGAGATCGATCCCGACCGTGTGGTTTACGTGGGAAATGCTTCTCTTCTCGGCGCCCGCATGGCCGCTCTGACCAACCGCCTGCGGGAAGACATTGTCGGCGTGATCAACATGATGACCAATTTTGAATTGTCGGAGACGCCGTCATACATGGACAACTACGTCGCCGCGCTTTTTCTTCCCCACACCGACATGGATCGTTTTCCAATCTTAAAAGAACGCATTGCGGGAAGAAAAGCAATTCTATCCAAAATTCGGCAAGCAAAAAACGCCAAGGCTAAAAAGTCTTGTTAAACTCGACGATTTTCAAGTCACCGGATTTGAGACTCTGTATTAGTGCCCAGGTCATGTTGGTATGCGTATTGTAATCCAGGTCGCCGTGAAAAAGCTTTAGATGCAGAGCGTCCGGCTCGATCTGTCCCATGGCCGGATCCACTGCCACCCATAGCTTTTCAGCCACAAGAGCCTCCACCCACATGTGATAGGAAAACCGCTCCTCGGCATAATATAATCCAGCGGCTATTCTGGTAGGAATGCCGGCTGCACGGGCCAATGCAGCTGTTAGGACGGCGTGTTCGGTGCAATCCCCCTGTTTACGGTCTAGGGTCTCCAACGCGGAAGCAAGAGAGGTGCTAAAGTCCTTATCCTCAATGGTGTTGAAAACCCACATGGCAATTTTGCGGAACAGTCGCAAAGCATTGACCTCATGGCCTTTGATCATTGCGGCCGTTTGACGAATTTTGGGATGATCGCTCTGGATGTAAAAGGTTGCACTTAGATAATTGTGCGCCCCCTCGATGGTCAATGGCAGATTTTGTGACTTTGTGTCTTCCACTTGATGGGCACGGAAAATCCACCGGGTGCCGTTAGCGCTGGTGTCGTTCAGGCGAACTTGCCATGGATCTTCTATCAAAACACTGTTCAAAGCTTCGTTGGAAATATCCATTGTGACTGTCTGAACACTCCATGATGAAGAAATTGTGGTCGCAAGTTTGATATCGTGAATTTCATTGAAATCATATGGATCTAACTTGGTTTTGTGGGCTGTTTCCGGAAGATAGATAACAGGTTCGTCATGACAAATAATCTT